>JBLYYW010000330.1:0-3984 GCA_048550155.1 Acidimicrobiales bacterium
AGCGAGCCGCTCGCACCAATGCGGCGACCGAGGGACGAGACTTCGTTACGCCCGACGACGTGAAAGAGATGCTCCACCCGGTGCTCAACCACCGGTTGATCCTGCAGCCTGAGGCACAGATGCGCGGCTCTGGGGTCAAGAGCATCATCGATGCGATCAGCGACCGGGTCGGAGTACCTGGCGCCCGTACCGGCGTCTAGTGCCAACGCTACGCGGCTGGGCAGCACTCGGTGCAGCCTTTGCCCTCGGGGTCTTGTGGATCGGGTTTGGCGAGCGCTTGCTGCTCGCCCTCGCGATCTTCCTCATCGGATCAGTCGCGTTCGGGGTTCTGTATGTGAGAAGCAGCGCCCCCCGCGCCCGTCTCACCCGCCAGATCTCACCCGTGCAGGTACACGACGGTGAGCGGGCCATCGTGCAACTCTCGCTGGTTTCCAGCCGGAGACTGCACTCGGCAATAGTCGAGGACGTCGTTCACAGTCTGGGAACGGCTTCGTTCGTGGCCGAACGAGTCGACGAAAGCGAGCCGATGATGGCCCGCTACGAGGTTCTGTGTAAGCCGCGAGGTGTCTACAAGGTCGGCCCCGCCACCTTGCGCGTCCGTGACGCCATGGCGCTCGCCGAATCGGTCAGCGCCGGAAGACGAGCCGACCGTCTCGTTGTCTACCCGTCGGTCGAGTCGCTTACCGGTCTGCCCGTTGTCCGCGGCCAAGATCCGAATGTGAACTCGGCACGGGCCAACTTCTCCCACAGCGGCGGTGATGATTTCTTCACCCTCCGCGAGTACCAGCGCGGCGACGACCTGCGCCGCGTCCATTGGCCATCGTCGGCCCGCCGCGATGAGCTGATGATCAAGCAGCTCGAGATGCCGTGGCAATCACGGGCACTCGTCCTGCTCGACATCAGGGCGGATTCGTACGCCACCCCAGATTCCTTTGAACATGCGGTTCGTGGTGCCGCATCAGCGATGCGCCATCTTTATCGACACGGATTCAGCCCAACGCTGTGGAGCGGCCACTCCCGCGGAACCGCGGTCACCACCTCGCAGGCTTACGAGCTGGCGATGGAAGAACTGGCCACCGTCCAAACCAATCCGGAACTGGACTTTGGCGCTCTCATGAGTCGCCTTCGCAGAGAAGGTTTGGCCGGCGGTGCCCTGGTCATGGTGACCGGCGTCCTCGACGGCGGCGGCGTCTCGGTGTTCAAGACACTCAGTCGGGATTACTACAAAACGATCGTAATGACGGTCTCAGAGCGCGAGAACGAAGCCCTACACCAGGTCAAACGCGCCGGTGCTGTGGCCGTCGCCTCGGGACCGGCCTCCAAGTGGGCGCCGGCCTGGCGAGAAGCAATGGAGAAGACATGGTCTACCGCCTCAGCTGGCTAGCCGGTGCGGCATCGCTGATCTTCGCCCTCAGCGGCCTGACCGGTTTGCTGCGCCCGACCACCACGGGCACAAAGTGGCAGTTCATTGTGATCGCAGCGCTGATCCTCGGAGCCACCATCACCTGGACGGCGCTGAGCTACCGGGCCCACCCCGCAATAGTCGTCGGCCTAAACCTGGTGGCGATGGTGGTTGCCATTGCCCGGATCGCAGCACCAGAAACCACAAGGGGTCTACTTCCCACCGCAGAGACTCTCACCGCCATTGGTACTCAATTCGATCGGGCGATGGCGCTGATCAGAACGGGGATCGAACCAGTCCAGCCGATCGCCGGCATCGTCATCGTCCTGGCTGCGGTGTTCTGGGTAGCCGGAGTCCTACTCACCTGGGGCCTGATGCGTGGCCACCCCTACGTTGCCCTGGTTCCACCCCTCGTGCTCGCCCTGCAGTTCGCCACGATGGACCGCACCCGAACCGGGTGGCTCCGCATCGTTATCTTCCTTTCCATCGTCGCAGCCTCTGTTGTCGCCATCACGATTGACGAGCGTGATCAGTCGGCGGGACGCATGTCGGGCGGGGACCGCAAACGATCTGCACTCAATAGTCGCCTCGCTCCGTCCGCTGCCGGCGTTCTGGGTATCACGTTGTTTCTCAGCGTCGTGGCAACCGGGGCGATGGCGGGAATGGTCCCCCGCGACGGTGTCCTCCCCTGGCGGAGCGCCACCGGCCTCACGTCTGACTTTTACGGCGGTATCGCCTACAACCCCTTCATCGGGATCCAACAATCGCTTGTCTCCCAATCTGACACACCGGTGTTTCTTGCGGAAATCACCGGCGACGTTCCTGCCAGCGAGGTCTACTTCCGCCTGGTGACGATGGAGACTTACGACGGCGGCCAGTTCTTCGCCGACAAGCCAACGGTGGTCGATCTCGATACCCGCCCTTGGGAAGACGGCGATAACCGTTTTGCTGGCCCGACCGGCCGGATCACCACCACCGTCCAGATCGAACGTCTCCGCATGGACTGGCTGCCTGAGACTTACGTCCCCGATTCGTTCGGGAGTGATGACGGCGACATTCTCAGAGACGTTCGAGTGCGACAAGCGGACGGGGCGCTTCGCCTCGAGGGGAACCTCTCTTACGAAGGTCTCACCTACACAGTCGAGTCGGAGGTGCCGGTACCCGATATTGCCGTTCTTGCTACGGACGATGACGGAGAGCTGTCGCCTGCGTTTGAGTTTGCCGCCACGGAGCAAACGGTTCCGCAGCCGGTCGTAGTCCCCTCCCGGCCCGAACCCGCCGATGTCGACACGTACCTGGCACTGCCCGACACTCTCGACGAGGGCATCGCCGCGGAAGCGAGCCGACAGACTGCCAACCTGAGCACCAACTACGAGATCGGTCTCGCCCTCGAGTCGTGGTTCCACTCGGATGCGTTTGCGTACTCGACCAACATCGACCCGGGTCATGGCGCAACCGACTTGTCATCCTGGTTGCTCGACCCCGACTCACCGAATTTCCACATCGGATACTGCGAGAACTTTGCGACGGCGATGGCAGTCATGGCGCGAACCCTTGACGTTCCCTCGCGTGTTGTTCTTGGGTTCACGCCCGGTGAGCCGACCGACCAGGAAAACGTCGTCATCGTGCGCGATCGCAACGCCCACGCCTGGGTGGAGCTGTGGATCCCAACACAGGGCTGGGTCCGTTTCGACCCCACCCCGCGCGGTGATTCCATCAACCCCTCGACATACGGTCTCGCCGAAACGGAACTCGGCTTCTCACTCACCGCGTACCTCGACGTCCCCGACCCCGATCCAATCAGCTTTCCCAACGCCCCACTGCCACCACTCGAATTCGGAGAAGACCTTCCCATCTTCGCCGGTGGTGGCGACGCAGGAGCCAGTGACAGCGGGCTGTCGATCCCGGATTGGGTGACGACGATCGCACCTTTCGTCCTGGTCGCCGTGCTGCTGATCGGCGGTATCCCGACCCTCAAGTGGTGGCGGAGACGCCGCCGCATGAAACGACTCGAGCATGGCGACATAAGCGCTGCATGGGAGGACATCGTGGTGCGCCTCACCGACCTTGGCGAGACCCCTTCGCCGTCAATGACGCCCCGCCAGCTGGCCGAGTCGGTCGACAGTGCGATGGTTCCGCTGGCCTCGGTCTACGGACGGTCGATCTATGGACCAGAGGAGGGCATTGCGGACAGCCACGTCGAGACAGCGGTGAACTCCCTTGATCAGACACGCGCCCGACTCACGACACGGCATAGCGTCACACAACGAGTGGTGGCGATGTATCGGCCCGCCAGCATCGTGCCGAAAGCTGCCAAGAATGCGGCACGGCGGCTCCGGTTCAGCCAACGCAACGGTTCATCGAACGGCAACGGCCGGGCATAACGCGACCGCGTTACAGGCTTGGTGTCGCCTCGAAACTGGTCGGGTCCTAGGCCTGGGCGGCCTGGCCCTCTGACTTCACATCATCTTCGACCCGACGCAGCATGTCGAGGAAACGATCTCGGTCCAGCTCGAACTTGGTGACGTCCTCTTCAACGCTCTTGGTGATCTCATTGATCGCAACAAAGAACGCCAATTGCC
>JBLYYW010000331.1:0-4881 GCA_048550155.1 Acidimicrobiales bacterium
CCAGTCGGTGAGCGGCTGACGGTTCCCAACAATCGGTTCGTCGACGCCATTAGCCGGTTACCCGATCCGCCGATAATCGTTGCGCCACAGCCAGAAGCGCCTGACTATGTGGTCGACGTCATTCGCCCTGCCGATCTTGTTGCCATGCGGGTCGAGGTCTTTGGTCTCGACCTCATTGCAGGGAAGGAACCGGTGCTTGTCGCCGGTGAAGACGGTGGCCACCTCATTGTCCATCTCAGCTTCCAGCACATCGCAGAACGTGCGGTCTACGAGGCAAAAGTGCTGCCTGAAGTCCCCGACGACGTAGGTGAGGTCGAGGACCCGCCGGAGACCGCTGTTCATATCCCACCCGAGCAGGCGCGCCCCGCCAAGGGGAGCCGAATCGTCTTTGAGGTTGCGGCCGCGGAGGAGATCCCGTTTTCAACCGACGGCATCCTGAGTGCAATCGCCCGCCTCCCGATGGCAGTCCATCCGCTCGCCCAGCCACGACCGTTCATTGTCAGACCGCCGCTTCCCCCGATTGGGCCGATATTCGGAGTACAGCCTGGGATGGTGGGTGTCGTCACGCCGGACGGCATCGTGGTCAGCCCCGAGACGTCGCGACGGCGGGGGCCCGATCCAACCTCGGTCGGCGGACTCAACCAACTGATGCGCGACCGGCGCGTGATCAGGGCAATCAACGCCCGTCTCGGCAGCGTCCCGACGTCTCGGCTGTCCGTCGATGAGCAAGCGCGCAGCATCACGATCACCGTTGGGGATCAGGAGGTAGAGATCCCGAGCTTTGTCGGCCGTGGTGGCTTGTTCGATGAAGACCTCAGGTTCCGCCGTCGACGCCGTCCCAACCTGAGCCGTGAGCCACGACAGTTTGAGACTGCGATCGAAGCTCCCTACCGGCTCATCATCAGTCCCAGTGCTTTGGGTGGGTGGACCCACGCCACCGATCCGGTCGGGGCAGAAGACGCCGAACATCGCATCGAGCTATGGCACTCTCGGCTCGGGGTGCGCCGGCGTGCCCGCGACGACAGCGTCAGCGTCGACGAAAACTCCAGCTTCCAGCGCATCATCCGGGCTATCTGGACCAGGGACCGGGAAGCGATGGCCGATTTCAGTCAAGAGCTGAAGCCGGCGCATGCTGACGATCCCTTCCGCTCATCACTCGACGGAGCCGACCGTCACATGCTGGTGCGCCAGAGCAGCGAAACGTGGATCGGAGCCAACGACAGGCTGATCCGTCCTGAACCTGTCGAGGCGCGCAGCCTGTACGTATCCGCGCTCGGTGCCTGGCTGAATTTCCACGGTGCCTGGGACACGGATCCCTACTCCCAAGCTTTGATGTCGTCTATCGAGTCGTGGGATCACATCGCCCCGATGGGCCGCGACCAATTCGTCAAGGTTGTCTATCCGGGATACCTGTGGCCGTTTGGGCACCGGGCCAGCCTGGTGAAGCTCACCGAACGCAAGATGAAAGACGTCTCGCCATCGATCGCAGGCCTCTATCAGCGCATGTTCCTCGTCATCAAGGAGCCGGTGAAGCGATTCACCCAACGTGATCTCCCGTTTACCGAGGTCCGTATTGTCCCGCTGGTCACCCCGACGCTGAATCCGCCGCCGGCCGCTGCGGTGTTGGACAAATCCTTCGTGCCCATGGTCGACAACGCGGCGTTCCCGTTCATTCTGCATGCCCGTGACCACGAGGACCGGGCCGTACGGCTGACCACCCCGCTCACCTGGGTTGCCGCAGCCCATGTCGATGGTGCCGAGATCCGGAGCACCCATGCGCCGCACGCCACCATTGCTGTCGATGGACAGAAGATCGCGTTCGCCGCGGTCAAAAAGGGTGGCGACACGATCGCACCAACCGCGGCGGCCACCTTCGATGCCGAACCGTTTGTTGGCGGGTCCACCCCGACGATGCAGAAAGCCGATATCACCATCGACGCGGTCGAACAGCTGTCGGCGGCCGGCCCGGTTTCCATCAACTACTTCCAGTCCTACCTCGATGATGGTTTCGGTGGAGCCAGCAACGCCGGTGAAGTGTGGGCGGAACTCGAGACGGCGATCGAACTCGGTTTTGGTCAGGGCCAATCATCGGGCAGCGACAAGGCCGGTGGCTTTGTCCAGCCCGACTTAACCGTTGCCGGGTTGTCGAGGCTCAACGGCACGGTCAACGATCTCGCCAACATCGCGACCGGCGACTTCGACCCGGCACAGTTCCTCGACGGGGTTCTGCCGAAGCTCTTCGGTCTGGTCGACCTCGTCGACATTCTCGAACTCGTCGGTCTCGACCTCGACGATGCTCCGGCAGTCGTGTCCGAGACGCTCAACCGCATCGAAGCGTTCATCGATGACCTCGAACGAGCCAAGAAGATGGTCGAAGATGCTGTCGCCGAGGCCAACAAGCTCGTCGACCGTGCCACCGGCAAGGCCACTGAATTGCAGCAGCAGGCCCAAGACGCACTAAACGCGGCGCAGAACCTCGAAACCCTGGTGACTGATGCCGTCGACGACGTCATTGATGTCATCACCAATCTTGTCGACGCAACCGAAGCAGCTGTCGAACAGGCACTCAACGATCCGCTGAATGCGCTGCGGCTCGCCCTCGCCGAGGTGCCAAATGTTGCGCCGCTCTTGCCGCCACTTATCCGGCATCAACTCGAAAGCCTGGCTGCCATCTTGCAGACGATCGTCGATGCCATCGACCTCATCTCCGACATCGTGCGCTTCGTGAACGGCCTTGGGTCCAGCAGTGCTCAGTTCACCTACCGATATGAGTGGAAACCGAAGATGCAGTCGTGGCCCGACGACACCAACCCGGTGCTCGAGCTCAAGCGTGACAGCCTGGTCCTCGCCGTCGAGGGTCGCATCAACGGTAAGGGCGAAATGGGGGTCGAGGCTCTTGCCGAGCTCAAAGACTTCTCCCTCAACCTGCTTCCCGGAGCCGAATTGGTCGAGTTCCGGTTCGATCATCTCTCATTCCGGGCCGGATCAGCTGGGAAACCAGAAGTCGACGTCATTCTCAGCGAGATCAAGTTCGTCGGGGTGCTCGGATTCATAGAGGTCCTCAAGGAACTCATTCCTTTCGACGGATTCTCGGACCCACCATTCCTCGACGTCACCGCGTCCGGTTTGACGGCTGGGTTCACCCAGGACCTGCCCAACGTGGCGATCGGTGTCTTCAATCTGTCCAACCTCTCGCTCGGCGCCGATGTCCAGGTGCCATTCCTCGGCGAGATGGTCACCGTCGGCTTCAATTTCTGTTCAAGAGAACGGCCATTCACCCTGGCCGTTCTCTTTATCGGCGGCGGCGGGTTCTTTGGGCTGCGGTTGTCGCCTGAAGGTCTCGTCGTACTCGAACTCAGCTTGGAAGCGGGTGCAGTACTGGCCGTCGACTTCGGTGTCGCCTCCGGCTCGGTGTCGGCCATGCTCGGCATCTACATGCGACTCGAAGGCGATGCCGGGTCGCTCGCCGGATACTTCAGGCTCCGTGGCGAAGTTGATGTCCTCGGCCTCATCTCCGCATCGATCGAGCTCTACCTCGAACTGCTGTACGACTTCGACACCGGCAAGATGGTGGGGCGGGCCTCGCTAACCGTCAAGGTCGAGGTTCTGTTCTTCTCGGCGTCGGTCACCATCGAGGCGGAACGCCAATTCGCTGGTTCCAACGGGGACCCGAACTTCGTCGATGTGATGGGTCTCGAAGCCGACGGCACTTCACCAGCCTGGTCCGACTATTGCCTCGCGTTTGCAGGAGCCTGATATGTCACAGGATCGTTTCACCGTTGTTGCTCTTCCCTACAGCAGGGATGAGTCTTCCAAATTCCACGTTTCGCTGTTCGTATCGCCGCAGTTGGTTGCGGACCGGGGAGAGGCACCGCTCGGCGAATTCAAGACCTTCCGCGAGTGGGCGCACAACCTTCTGCAGTCCAAGATCGTCCTCAGCAACCAGAACGGTCTCCTCGACTCAACCCCGCTGCTTGACGACGTTGATGCCGATGCCTGGCAGCTGGTATTTCCACCGGAGGTCCCGGTACGCAGCAACCAGGAGCTGAATTGGGAAGACCGGCAATGGCGTACCTTCCGCGCCGCCGAGGTACATGATTCGGCCAAGCTGTTTTCGGCTGTGGCCATGGCCTTCAACCCGACACAACCCGGTGTGCCCGACCGCGAACTCGACCCCTTTGTCGTCATGCTCAACCGGAGGCTGGATCTCCCCTCGGACCTCGGTCTCTATGACGAGTCCCAGGTGACCGCGGGGCAGGATGAAGCCGTTGGCGAGCCGGGCAAGAAGGGCCGCGTCACCCCGCTGGCTGCCATCGAAGAGCGATTGAGCGCCACGCAAGGCATTGACCGCGCTTTCCTCGAGCTTCACCGCGCCCGCCGCTTCTACGAGCGCCCGGAATCGGCGGTGGTCAACCCCGAGCCGACCCCCATCGAGGGACTGACCCGCGCCCCGCTGCCCAAGCCCGACCCCGACTTCCACGAACGGGTTTCGCTGCTCGGCGACCATCCGGGTGTTCTCCGCAAGCTTGGGCTCGTCATCGACCTTCGTGTCGACGATCTCGGCGAACTCGCCAAGAGCCAATGGCTCAGTGCAACCATCACCACCCCAGAAGGGACGGACAGTCTTACGGCGCGCACTGCTTGTGCGGTAGCCGGGCCGTCGATGGTCACCGTTCCCCGCACCGAGGAATGGGTCGAAGGCAGGCTCGTCGTCGGTGACACCAAGCTGTTCGGCATTCTCGACATGGACGCCGACGGCGCCGCCCTCAAAACCGACAGATTCTTGTGGACGATCCCCCGTCTGTTGCGTACCGCGGAGAACCAAGGCGATGCCAACACCGCACCGCCTGCCCATCGCACCGGCGGCTTCACCGCGCCCGC
>JBLYYW010000332.1:0-2504 GCA_048550155.1 Acidimicrobiales bacterium
AGAGCGGTCTCACGAGAGCCGGGGGCGGCACCCCTGGTCTCACCGGTGACGATGTTGGGTTCGGGCAACGTGATCACGGTGCATCCGGTGGCACCACCGGGGTCGCTCCAGTGTCCAACCTCGATCCCCCCAACCGACGTGAGGCTGCCTCCTTCGATGACGGTCATGATGTCTCCCAGAGCCTTTACAGCGGCGGGTTGAACCGGCCGTCGACCGCCAGCCAGCCACCATCGGCCACCAGCAGCGATCCGGTCACGAAGCTGGATGCGTCGGACGCAAGGTAGACGATGGGTCCCGCCATCTCTGAGGGCTGGGCCCACCGTCCCAATGCGCTCTTGCTGGCGTACGCCTCGTACCAATCGGGAATATCCTTGATCTGTTGGGTGAGAGGGGTTTCCACAACACCGGGGGCCAGTGCATTGGCCCGGACATTCTGCGGGCCGAGCTCGGCGGCGAGGGTTCGGATCATCTGAAGGACTCCAGCCTTGGTGGCCGCATATACCCCCTGGCCAGGCTCAACGACCTGAGAACGGATCGATGAGATGGCCACTATCGACCCTCCGCCGTTGTCGGCCATCAAGCGACCTGCGGTGGTGATTGCGTTGAACGTACCCAGCATGTTCACCGACATCACCCGCAGGAACTCTTCCTCGGAGACCTCCAACAGTCGTTTGCGAACGTTGATCGCCGGCGTCGTGATCAACGCGTCGGGGGTCCCGAACCCATCGAACAACGCATGGATCGTCGCAGCGTCGCCGACATCGACCGTCGCCGCAGAAGCGGTGCCGCCACCTTCCACGATCTCAGCGGTGACCCGATTGGCACTCTCCTCGCTCAGGTCGGCGCACAGCACCTCGGCTCCGTGGGCGGCTAACGCCAGCGCGCCCGCCTCACCAATGCCGCTGCCGGCCCCGATCACCACGATCCGTTTGCCTTCCACGCTGAACAGGTTGCGATACGAATCGAGACGCGACATGAGCCGAGTCTATGCAAAGGCGTCCCGAGCACAGAAACGCTTCGAGCACAGTCCAGCAACGCGGGCTCCGCTATAACAGTCGGGTATGTACGTGGCGCGACGGATCGGGGTGTTCCTGCTCAGCCTCGTGGTCGCGTCGATGCTGGTGTTCTTCGTGATGTCGATCCTGCCTGGTGATCCCGCCACGGTGATCCTGGGCACCCGGGCCACTCCTGAGGCGGTTGAGTCGCTTCGGGTCGAGCTCGGCCTCGACCGACCGATCGTGGTGCAGTATTTCGATTGGTTCTCCGATGCGATCCGAGGCGACTTGGGCGAGAGCGTGTTCACCGGCAAACCGATCGGACCTCAGGTGCTCGACCGGCTGAAGGTCACGGTGCCGCTTGCCGTGTTTGCGTTGGTCCTGACGATCCTGATCTCGTTTCCGCTGGGCGTCTATGCCGCCTCCCGACACAGGCAGGTCGGCGATGCGGTGGTGTCGGTGGTCAGTCAGCTCGGCCTGGCAGTCCCGGCGTTCTGGGCCGGTCTGATGTTGGTCACGTTGTTCGCGGTCAGGCTCAGGTGGTTTCCGGCCAGTGGTTTCCCAGGGTGGGGAGAGTCGTTCTGGGGTTCGATCGAGGCGCTGATCCTCCCCGCGATTGCGCTGGCGATCGTGCAAAGCGCCATCATCACCCGCTATGTACGGTCGGCGGTGCTGGAGACAATGCGCGAGGAGTACATCCGCACCGCCCGATCGAAGGGGCTGACCCGCTCCCAGGCCCTATGGCGACACGGGCTCCGGAATGCGTCGATCCCGGTACTCACCATTCTCGGACTTCAATTCGGAGCACTACTGGCTGGGACCGTGGTGATCGAATCGGTCTTCGTCCTCCCCGGACTCGGCAAAATGTTGCTCGACGGCATCAGTCGACGCGATCTTCCTCTGGTCCAAGGTGGCGCGTTTGTGATCGTGGCAATCATCCTGTTGATCAATCTCGCCGTCGACCTCACCTACCGCTTGCTTGACCCTCGGTTGAGGTCGCACTGATGACCGTCCAGGAACCGCTGCTGATTCACGAGCCTCCCGAACCAAAACGGGGCAGTCGCTGGCGACGGCTCAACTTCATGGCCGGTCTCACGATCGTGCTCGGCGTGGTGGCGACGGCCATTGTGTCGTTCTTCTGGACCCCGTTCGACCCGGAATTCGTGGACCCTCGAAAACGATTGCTCGGACTTGGGGAACAGGGCCACGTACTCGGAACCGACCAGTTCGGTCGCGACCTCCTGAGCCAGATCATGGTGGGATCCCAGACCGCTCTCTTTGTCGGAATTCTGGCCGTCACGATCGCGATTCTCATCGGCATTCCGCTGGGCGGACTCGCGGCAGCTCGTCGTGGCTGGGTGGAAGACGTTGTCATGCGGTTTTCCGATGTCATCTACGCATTCCCGCCGGTGCTGTTGGCCATCCTGCTCGTTGCCGCCGTCAGCCCCGGCACGGCGTCGGCCATGGTCGCGATCGGCATCGCCTACATCCCGATCGTGGCTCGGGTCA
>JBLYYW010000333.1:0-10730 GCA_048550155.1 Acidimicrobiales bacterium
CGAGTCGACTGCTCCGGGTGCGTCCGAGTCGTCGAAGCTGAGAGGGTCGGCGGCGTCGCTCTCTTCATCGGACTCCGCGGGGATCGTGTCCAATTGCGACATCGGTTCCGTAGTCGCAGATGAATCGCCACCCGCGGGCACGGTTCGGCCGGCGCAGGCCGTCAGCACAAGGCTGCCGAACAGGAACAGGGTAAGCCGAAGAGCTGTCTTCATACCCTCCCAATCGGCCTCCAGGTAGGGATCCTGAACAGGCGGTCCGGTGACCCGACGACGGTTCAGAACAGCGTGTGTTGCGCAGCGATGTCTGGCGTCTCGAACACGCCAGTTTCCAGGCGAACGCCATACAACTGCCGGAGATCGGCCACGAATTGGTCGGCCCCCGCTTCCGGTCGGCTCAGCCGCACGATTCGACCGCACGCGCCTCCGGCGACGAGGTCGTGGGTTCCGACGCCGAGATCTCGGGGATAGAGGAACACGCGATCCCATCTCACATCGTCGAACACTGTGTTTGACCAGGTCTCATCGAGTTGCTCCCAGCCTTCGATTTCGTGGAGCAGACGATGAACTCGGGTCGCGTGACCGGCAACCATTTCCACCAGTTCAGCACCGGGACGAGGTTCGGTGAGTCCCCTGAGCTTTCGACGAATCGACACGGTCTGGGCGATCGCCAGCGTGTCGGTGACCAGGTCTTCCATAACTCTGATCGACACTCCATCCGTGGCTCGAGCCACGATCCTGGCCAGGCGGGCGCCCTGCTCCATCAGCCGTGTCTCGACACGATGGGCAACGCTTGTGCCAACCTTGATCGACCCGTCACCGAAGCCGGCCACATAGAGGACGTTTGGTTGATTCAGGTGGTCAGTCAACCCGCCGGTCGGTTCCCGGGTATGGGCATGATGCAGGTCCGAAGCGAACAGGGCGGCCTCGATAGCACACGATCGACAGGTCCGAGTCCCCTCCTGAACGCGACGTTCGCACACCTGATCGCCTGGCTCGAGGCGGTGCCCGGTGCAGACCCGAGCGAGGTCTGGCCTGGCGCGGTAACCGAACCGAAATTCAGCTACTGGCACCAACGTGGCTCGACCGGCATCGCCCTCCTTCACCAACAGAAACGGGAGAGATTCCGCCCAAACAGTCCCGAGAATCGCGAGCCACTCCCCCACTCCTTCACGCTAACAAGCTCAGGTGAATCCGGAGCGAGGCTACGGTCATCTTCGATGTCGGGTCTGAGGAGAATCACGGTTCAGGAGCGTCGAAATCGCCTTGCCGTACGTCATCTACTCTCGGCTCCGGGCGAATCACCCGAAGAGGTAGCCGATGCCATGGTCGTGCTGCACGCAACCGATCCGGCAACGATCTACCTCTCGACGGTGGCGCGACTCCGCTGCCCATCGCTCGAGGCGGTCGATACCGCGATGTTCGTTGATCGCTCGATGGTCAGGATGCTGGCCATGAGACGCACTTTGTTCGTGGCAACTCGCTCGCTGCTTCCGCTGATCGAACAGTCGTCCTCGGTCGACGTTGCGGCCAAGGAACGCAAGGTGCTCGTGAACGCACTCGAGTCAGCTGGTGTGGCCGATGGTGAGGGCTGGGTTGCAGAAGCGGAACGAGAAATCCTTGCTGCACTGGGTGAGGGTGGAGCGACGGCCCGGGAACTCACACAACTCGTGCCTCGCCTTTCCTCGCGGATCATAGTGGGTTCTGGGAAGTTCATTCAGGAAACCGGAGCTACCTCCCGGACCCTCGGTGTTCTCGGCGCAGAAGGTACGTTGATTCGAGGTAAGCCAGCGGGCAGCTGGACGGGCCGGATCTACACATGGCATGAACGCAGCGCGTGGTTGGGTTCAGAGGCCCCTCGCCCGGACCCCGAAATCGCGGCGACCGGGTTGGTTGAACGATGGTTGTGGACCTTTGGACCGGCAACGTTCAACGACCTCAAGTGGTGGACGGGATGGACAGTCGCCAAGCTGCGTTCGGCTCTCAACCCCCTCGAGTTGGCGGAGGTCGACATGGACGGCATGGCCGGTCTTGTTCTGGCCGCTGACGCCGCCGCAGCCGTATCGGTTGAACCGTGGGTTGCCTTGCTCCCGTCGCTCGACCCCACGCCGATGGGCTGGAAGGAGCGAACATGGTTTCTCGGAGACCACGCCGGTTCTCTCTTCGACCGCAACGGCAATATTGGTCCGACGATCTGGGTCGACGGGCGAATCGTGGGCGGTTGGGGGCAAGCCGCGTCAGGTGAGATCAGACTCGGGCTGCTCGAAGGCATCGGAGCCGACCATCGGGACATGTTGGATGAGCGGGTCCAGCGGCTGGCTGGGTGTCTCGGTGGCACCGTCATCCGGCCGAGCTTCCCAACTCCTCTACAGAAAGAGCTGTCTACCGACTGACTGCCTTTTCAGATTCTCTTAGGCACGATCTCGGTGGCGTAGCACTGCCACCAGGAAACCCGACTCAGCGGTGAACGGTCGCACGTCCCAGGTGGACAGCTCCAACTCGATCTCGAGCCCGGACGCGGCGACGTCGATGCGGAAGTCGGAGAACTCGTACTCCCGACCGGCACCGAAGCCGATGACGATACGACCCGTGTCGGCGAGGTGGTTGCCCAGGCGAGTCAGAACCGAGACCCGAGTCTCGGGCGAAAGAAACGTGACGACATTTCCGGCACACACAACCGCATCGAACGCACCTTCCACATCGAGGTAGGCGAGGTCGGCGGTGATCCATCTGGGTCCAGGATGGTCGTGCTCCGCAGCTGCGATCAGAGCCGGATCCAGATCGACACCCACGACATCGTGGCCCATCCGGTGCAGTACCCCACCCACCCGGCCGGGACCACAACCAGCGTCCAGAATACGGCTGTTTCGCTTGACCATCGCATCGATCAGTCGAGCTTCGCCATCGAGATCTCGGCCTTCGGCTTCCATGTCCTTGAACCGTTGGATGTAGCTGGCCGAATGGTCAGGGTTCTCATCGATCAGTTGAAGCCATCGGTTGTTCGTGTTCATGGGCTGACGATCGTAGGCCCGCTGGCGCCTTCGGCATCGCCTGGGCCGAAAGTGAACCCGGTGACGGCAGCATGTCATGCTGAGGAGATGACCGAGCGACGCACGTTCTACCCTGAAATCGAGCCCTACCAGATCGGACACCTCCCGGTCAGCGAGCTCCACACTCTCTACTACGAGGAATGCGGCAATCCGGACGGCAAACCAGCTGTTTTTCTGCACGGTGGACCGGGCGCTGGGTCAAATGCCACGCACCGGCGGCTCTGGGACCCGGAGGCATATCGAATCATCGTCTTCGACCAAAGAGGCTGTGGACGGTCAACCCCTCATGCGGATCTCACGGAAAACACCACGTGGGATCTCGTCGCAGATCTCGAACGCCTCCGCACTCATCTTGGGATCGATGGGTGGCAGGTCCTCGGAGGTTCGTGGGGCTCAACCTTGGCATTGGCCTATGCCCAAACCCACCCCGATCGTGTCACCGAGCTGATACTCCGGGGCATCTTTCTGCTCCGGCGCTGGGAAATCGATTGGCTCTACCAGAGCGGTGCCAGCAGCATCTTTCCCGATCTGTTCGAACCGTATCGGGACCACATTCCCGTGGCCGAGCAGGACGATCTCCCGAGCGCGTATCACCGACGCCTTACCAGCGGCAATGCCGACATCATCGAGGCCGCAAGTGTCGCCTGGGCATCCTGGGAGGGCGCAACGCTGTCACTCTTGCCTCGCCCGGACCTCGTGGATCAGTTCCTCGATCCCCACCTTGCAGTCTCGCTCGCCCGTATCGAGAGCCACTACTTCTCCAACGGAGGCTGGTTCGACTCCGAGACACAGCTTCTCGACAATGTTGACCGCATACGTGACATTCCCGCCGTGATCGTCCATGGCCGATACGACGTGATCACCCCGATGCAGAACGCTTGGGACCTGCACCACGCATGGCCCGAGGCCGAGCTGTTCATCACCGCCGACGGCGGTCACTCATTCGACGAGCCCGGCAATCTCGACGTGCTCATTCGATCGACCGACAACTTTCGAACCTGAGGATGGTCTACTTCGAGAACTCACCGTTTCTGATCCGCTCGGCTTCCATCAGTTCCACTTCGTGGGCCCCGGACACCACGATGTCGGGGGCCGGCACGAAGTCGAGATCCGGGTTCCTGCCCTCGTAGTCGACCGAATCGAGGATTACCCGCATCGCGTTCAAACGGGCCCGGTGTTTGTTCTCGGACCGGATGATCGTCCACGGCGTGTCGTTGGTGTGAGTCCGGGTGAGCATTTCGTACTTGCGGTTTGTGAAGTCGTCCCACAGGTCCTGAGCTTGCACATCGATCTCGCTGAGTTTCCATTGTCGCAGTGGATCGTTGCGGCGCCGGTCGAACCGCCGCTGCTGTTCTTCCTTGGTTACCGAAAAGTAGAGCTTGATGAGGGTCGTACCCTGCCGCACGAGGTCCTTCTCGAAGCCGACGACACCCCGCAAGAAGTTCTGATGTTCTTCGACGGTGCAGAACCCGAAGATCGGTTCAACGATCGCCCGGTTGTACCAACTGCGGTCGAACAGCACCATCTCCCCGGCACTGGGAAACTGGCCCACGTATTTCTGGAAGTACCACTGGGTGCGCTGTTCCTCGCTCGGACGCCCCATGGCCACCACGCGATAGTGCTTCTCGTTCATGTAGCGAGTGACCCGTCGTATGGTGCCGCCCTTGCCCGCTGCATCGCGTCCCTCGAACAGGACGATCATCTTCTTCCCATGTTCTTCGAGATGGGACTGGAGCTTCAACAGCTCGACTTGGAACGGCTCGAGTTCGCGCTCCCTCCGATCCCGACGATCAAGCTTGCGAATCCGTCGCTCCTCTGGGGTTGGCGTCATCAGTTTCCTCCTCGACCTTCCGATGACCAGCCCGCCGGCGGCTCGGACTCCGCTCTTCGGTCAATTCTGGACCAAAGAGACCTCGACCTCATCATTCGATGGCTCTCGTAGGTCCCAATCGGCGTTGCGTCACATTTCTTGAGACCGTATGGAACGACGTGGCAGACGTCGGGTCGCTGACGTTGAACGGGGCCGTGCTCAACCCGTGATGGTGTACTCATAGCTCAACAACTGTTGTCCCTGCCACGTATGTCCGCTGAGAGCAACGCCGATCGAGTCACCGCCGTCGTCGCGAATTTCGAGCTTGCCGAACTGGCCTCCACCGGGGAACGCACCCTCGGAGTAGGGTCCCCCTTTCACCGAACCGGGACGATCGAGCGCGCCGGCATGGAGTAGTGGAAACCCAGCTGTCCGATCGGTCGCGTACCCGGTATTGGAGCCGTCGTCGATGGCGACCATGTGGGCGTCACCACTCACCATCAGAAGGTTTGTGATGCCGGCGTCAGCGATGCTCTGGGCGATGAGCTGGCGCTCCGCCGGGTAGGCCGACCAGTTGTCCGCACTCGTGCCTGGTTCGGCTACCCATGGCGTGGGATTGGCCCAGACGACAAGCGCATGGGTCGAGGTCGAGGTGAGCAGCTCGTCGAGAAGCCATTCGAGCTGTGTGGATCCGAGCATGGTCGATTCGGTGCGGTGAGATCTGGTGTCGGTGAGGACAAAGCGAACCCGACCGACGGTGAAGGCCTGAGCGATCCCACTGTCCGGGTTGGGCGCCACGCCGTGGTGAGGAACCGCCGCTCTATACGCGGTTCCGACCGCTTGTCTGGCTGGAGAATCAGCCCCGGAGTCATTGGGCCCGTAGTCGTGATCATCCCAGACATACGCCGTGGGTACAGAGCTGAACAACGCAGCCTGGGCCGGCTGACCGATCGAACGGCCATAGGCAGTCACGTGATCCTTTGGGTCGGTTGACTCCAGGTTTCCGTAGTGAAGATCACCGAGGGCCAAATAGAGATCAGGATCCTCGGCCCGCATCGCATCGAAGACCGCACCGTTGGACTCGCTCCGAGCACAAGCGCCGAGCACAACGGTGAGGTCCTGCGACCCGTTCTTATGAGTCGTGAAGATCGCGTCGCTCGGCGCCGTGATGACCCGGCCGTCGGAGGCGACCTCATAGGAGTAGGCAGTGGCCGGCGACAGCTCTCGAAGGTCGAACCGAGCGATTCCGTAGCGGTCCGAGGTCGCCGAGATGGCGGCTACGTCGCCTCCATCGGACGAATAGGAAATGGTCGCCTCAGACCTCGGCGGCAGGCCCCCGGCGACGACGGACGCCGAGTTCGGTGTGACCCCACCCAACCACAGCCACTGCGCGTGCCAGCCAGGTTCGGCCGTGGACGATTCGGGATGAGATGGTCCATAGAAATGGCCGTAGATCTCGCGGCTCCCCAGGACCGTCCCTGTCAGTGCGATCGCGGTCACCACGGCGAGCACTGCAACACTTCCATACGTCTCGTTTGGCTGCCACGCAAACCACAGCAGAATGGATGGCAGAAGAAGTGACGCCGCCAGGGCGAAGGTGATCGCCGGCGAATACTGGACCGACGCCGCCACGCCGAGACCAGTCGCCGCGAAAGCCATCAGGAATGCGGCTACCCCCTTCCAGCGTGTGGCGATAGCAGCAGCAGCCACCATCAACGCTGCGAAGCCGATCTGGACCGGAGCCGTGACAGCAGACGCGAAGCCAACGCCCTCTGGGTCGGCTGGCAGCCCTATCGTCAGGGTTCCTACGGCAAGAGCCGTGGCAGCAACAAGTCCGAGCCCGATGCCGAGCTGTCCCAGGCGTTGCGCCACACGAGGCGGTAGGTCGAAGACACCTCTTCCCCAGGGGGTATGGCCCGGGTGCTCACTCCAGGGACACGACGAACAGCTTCGATGCCAGCTGCGATGCTCGATCACCCAGTAGGTGAGCAGGACGACCGTGAGACCTGCCAGCGTTCCGGCGAGCGCATCGAGCGGCCAGTGATCCTGCCGGTGGACACGGTGAAGCGCAGTCACCAGGACCGCACCCCAAAGGACGACCCGGGCCAGCGAGACCAACTTTGCCTTCGAGAGCAGCACCTGGAGAGCGAGGGGTACAAGCCCGGCGATCAAGACCGCGTGAACCATGTGTCCACTGGGGAACGATTCCTGCTGTCCGAAGCCGTAGGGCCGCTGACGTTCAACCAGTTCGGCCAGCACGACCGTGGAGACCCAGCTGAGCACGAACGCGGCCGGGTACGCCAACGCCATCACTCGGCAGCGAAACGCAGATGCCGCAATGAGCAGGACCAACCCGATCGAGACAACGGTCGACCCGAACGGATCGAAGAACCTCAACCGATCCAGGGTGTCGCTCTCCACCAGCCAGTCGAGGATCGGCCGGTCGATCTCGAGCGCAAGCCCTCGCCCGGTTGCGACCATCATCGCCAGCACGCCGGTCGCAAGTGCGGTGAGGGCAAGGGATGCCTTGAGGTTCCACGAGGGACCCCCGTTGTCGCCAGGCAGGGCTGTGAGGGGAGCCCTTCGCAACGCACCCACGGTCCAGGGCGGCGGCGAGGGCCACGACCAAAATACGGCTACTGCGACTCCGCCCAGAAACCCCAGGACGACCGCAAGCCCGAGCGCAACTGCCAACAGCCAGGCAATATCGGAGACATACCCCCCGTCCTTCAAGAAGTTGGCTGCGGATCCAATCGAGACGTACGCCGCTCCTGCAACCAGGACTGCGGCACTGAGGAGGTACGTCGGACGCGGGAGCACACCGAACTCTTCGGGAGGAGTCGGCTCGCCGGTGAGTTCACTGATCACGCTGCGCGCTTCCAGCACAGAACGGCGTTGTCGTGACCGTCGGCGGGTCCACCGGAGCGCATCGAGCATCAGCGTCACGATCGAAACCAGCAGTCCGACGCTCATGATCGCTGGCACGAACACGGCGGTCTGAACGGCGAGGGTGCTCATGGCAGGTCCTCTTCGTCTGGGGAGATCACGACCGACCCCGCATCTCCGTCGACGGTGACCCAGCGCTGTGAAAGGCGCCGCGTCGCCCCCGCAATGTTCAAGACCGCGGGTAGGCCGAGCTCCCGGGCAAGGATTGCGGCGTGGGAGAGCGGTCCGCCCTGCTCCACAACAACTGCGCCTGCCTTCAGGAACAGTGGTGACCACGATGCATCGGTGGTGGCCGCAACCAGCACTTCACCGTCCTCGAACCCGCCGGAAGGACTCAGGACCACCCGTGCCCTGCCTTCGTACCGGCCCGGACTGGACGCCCACCCGGTGAGTACGTCACCCTCGGGGAGCGGCTCTGCCAGCCGCTGCGGGGTGCCCGTGAACCGCACCGGTAGCGGCCCTTCGGCTTCGTGTCTGCGTATCCAGTTTCGCCTGCGTCTGAGCTGGCCCGGTTTCGTGCCGGTGTGGAGGGCTCGGGCGATCTCGGTCGTGGTCAGGAGCTCGATGTCGACGGCTCTGTCGAGTACACCTCGCGCTACTAGGCGTGCCCCTACCTCGAGGTGAGCGACCCGCACCTCGCCACCCAAGGTCAGGACGGCTGCTTTGGTGGCTTCTCGGCGTTGCAGCTGACTGGTGGCATTGGCGACCGCACGGTGAAGTAGGTGCATTCGAATGTCAACGAACTGACCGGTCAACCAGCGACGCTGTGTCCAGCCCGGAAGCGAGCGAAGGCGCTGGTCCAACACATCCCTCCTCCGCCGCCGTTCCAACGGCGTCTCCAGGGTGAAGCTGGGAGGTGTGCGCCCGAGTTCGTTCCAGGTGGGGCCGGCGAAGACAGCGGCCGAAGCCGACGAGGTTCGGTTGGTGACAACCGAACCTGCGGTGAGCAACTGAGCCTGACGTTGGGCCTCCTTGGCGCCAACATGGCGTTCGAGTTGAGATTCGAGCCGCTGGTAGGCGTCTGCCGCGGCAGCCGCCACACCCAATTCGGCGGCAAGGCCCCGTGCCGCCAGATCAACGAGCCGTTCGATGTAGCTCATCAATGCCACGTCGTCCAGGGAGGTGATGGCAACCTCATGGCCGGGCAAGCCCTCCACCGCGTGGATGACAACGTCAGCTTGTTGGGTCACACGCGCCCGGGCACTCATCGCCCGCAGGTCATCGCGAAGGTCAGCCACGACCCGGAGCGGGCTTCTGCGGCCGCCAGCGGGCTCCAACGCGTGGGACCAGTCCGATGAACCGAAGTACTTCTCCTCCAGTTCGACCGGCGCCGCAACGCTGACTTCGGACGCAGCAGTCCTCAGTTGATCGAAGTCCAGGGCAGCCCTCCCCCGCACCCTGCGAATGAACCATCGCGTCTCGGTCTTTGAACCGTGAAGTATCTCCATCGTGTCGAGGAACGAACGGAACGCTTCCTCGAGCAGGTAGTGGTTGAGCTCCCAGACCAGGGCAGGTAGTACTCCTGGGACCATCTCGACGATCCCGGCGGTGGTCAATTCGTGGTTGTCGGGCTCTGAGTCGAATCCGTCACCATCCTCCAGCACCGTGATGGGTCGTGCCTGTACGACGAGGACATCGTCACCTACGGCCGCCCACTCGACATCCTGAGCACTACCAAAGAGGGACTCGATCTCGAGGGCAAGGTCAAGAGCGAAGCGAATCTCCGGTGGAAGTCTCGGTCGCAGCGAGGTTCGTCTGGGAACCACCCAGGCCTGAGGAGTAGCGGAACCCGACACCAGCGCCTCCCCCAATCCCTCCACAGCCTCGACCCGGCAGTGGTCGGCCAATCCGCCGGGGTCCTGCGTAAAGACAACTCCTGCAGAGGTGGCCGGAACCATCGCCATAACGACCACCGCCATTTTCACCTCCGCATCGGCGGAAACAAACGCGCTTCGATACGCCACCGGTGCTGCGTGCCATAGGCTCGCCCAGACAGCCCGGATCGATCCCAGCACTTCCTGACGATCGCCGCTGTCGACGTTGAGGAGCGAACGGTACTGGCCGGCAAATGACGCGCCGCTCAAGTCCTCGGCGGTCGCCGAAGAGCGGATTGCGACCGGGCCCCCATCGCCGACCTCCCGGACCAGCCGGAGAAGTTCCAGTTCGAGCTGGCGTTCCAGCTCGAGCCCCTTGAACTGGCCATCAATATCGGAATCGCTGAGGCGGGAATCGCCGGACGCGAGGCCCAGCTTCTCGACAACGCCCGAACAGCCAGCACGCGAGTACGCCTCCGTCGTGATGACACCGGTCTTGGGGATCGGGAGCCCGGCCGAGATCATGTCGGCGAGCGCAGACCCCTTGCCACCCAGTGCAGACAGTGAGACTCCAAGCCGATCGGTTCCCAGCAGGAGGACCGTGGGAACAGAAACGATTCCGACTGTTTCATTCCCCATCGACCGGCTCGCCGTACAGACCATGTTGGTATCGTGCCACCGCACGGTCGAGGAGGTCCTCGAACGGTTCACCGGATTGCTCGGAACGATCGGCGAGCCAGCGGGCGAGATCGGGCCGGAGCGAAACCGGCGATCGGGTGCCACTCTGTCGGAGCCAGAGACCAAGCTGGACGAGACCCGACAGCACAAACACAACCAGCAGGTCCCATTCCCTGCTGATCAAAGAGTCGAGCGCTCCAACCGCGACCACAATCAGCCCGATGGAGAGGACCAGGCGAGTAGAGACATCTGGCATGGCCCTTTCATGGTCTTCCCAGATCGGCTCGGGGCAAAGGGTCTATGGTCCTCTGGGGCTCGTGCCGATTGCCACTGTGCGAGGACCCACGTTCGCTGCCGATCAGCATTGGCCCCTACTCTGAGAAGGTGACAATGCTCGACCTGTCCTTTGTCCGACGCCAGTTCCCTGCCTTCTCC
>JBLYYW010000334.1:0-13332 GCA_048550155.1 Acidimicrobiales bacterium
CTGGTGCGCCGGGCCGATGACCACGGCGTCGTGGCCGTGCTCGACAAGCGGCTGGCGACAAGCCGCAACTACCGCTGGGATCTCATCAACGCCCTTCCCCCGTTCAAGAGGACCAAGGATCCAGACGAGGTGTATCAGTTCCTTCGAAGCCTGGACATCCCGGGAACCGAGGCAGACCGGGCCTAGTCGAGCAGGTCTGCGCTCGCATCCGACTGCTCAGCCGGAGGTGCCAGGACGAACGAAGCCGGAAGGCCCAGGGCATCGGCGATCAGACGGCCCAGCACTTCGTAACCCTGCAGGTTCGGGTGGTAGCCGTCGTCGCGCACGATGTCGGATGAGGCGATCCCGTTCCAGTCGACCAGGGTCACGTGATCATGTTCGTCGGCCAGTGCCGCCAGGTCGGAGTTGGCGATCTCGGTGTACGGCCGATCCACGCTGACGTTGACCAACACGACTCGTCGATCTTCCAAAGCCACCAGCATGTTCGAGAACGACTCGGCAGTCTCAGGCCACCAGCCGTTTGTGCCCAGATGGATCACGATGTTTGCCGGTGGTTCGTACTCGGCCAGCACCGCCTCGAGTTGAAGGACGCTGCGGGCCACCTCGGTGTCATAGACGGTGTTGGGGCCGAATCTGTAGCTGAGAACGTTCAGGCCCTCGAGAATCGAATCACCGATGATCAGAACCCCAGGCGGATAGACCGACGTGGTCGTTGACGGCACAGCGGTCGGCGACACAGCGGTTGCCGGCACAGTGGTCGACTGCACAGTGGTTGCCGGTACGGTGGCAGTTGGCGCTGTTGTCGACAGAGCGCTGGTCGAAGCCACCTCCGGCTGTGGGGCGGTTGTCGACGCGACCTCGCCGGCCGCCGGTTCGGAGATGAACGGCAGGATCACCGGCCGCGTGGTCGAGACGGCGGCGAAACCCAGGGCCATGGCGATTGACACGCCCGCAATCAGCTGCTTCACCACCCGCAACCATCGGCCATGGTACAGAAACGATGAGTGACCCAAGTGAACTCGCAGGCTACAGCCGCAGCATTCGTTCAACCCCTTCGGGGTCGTGCTGCCAGTTGGGTTCGACATTTACAACCAGCTCCAGGTGATAGCCCTCCGCCAGTTGCCGTCGGACGTTGGTGCCGACCTTCTTGAGCACTTCGCCGCCCTTGCCGATCACCATGCCTTTCTGGCTCTCTCGTTCGACCAGAATCTCGACGGTAATGTGTTTGTCTTTCCACGCGGTGACCCGGGTGGCGACGCTGTGGGGGAGCTCCTGACGCAGCGAACGCAGAAGCTGTTCGCGAACCAATTCCGCAACCCAGTGAGCATCGGACACATCGGTGATCGAGTCGTTGGGAAACCATCGAGGGCCGACCGGGAGACGAGTCACGAGATGCTCCACCAGCGGCTTGAGGCCGGCACCGGTGAACCCCGACACCGGAAAGTAGGCCGAACACTGCAACGGAGCGACCAGCGCAAGCTGCTGTGCGATTGCGGCCTTCGTCATCCCGTCGATCTTGTTCAGGACCAGGACGGTCCGTTCCGGATCGATGCCCTCAGCCAGAAAGGCATCGCCCCTCCCGTACCCCGATTGGGCATCGACCACGAAACACACAACGTCGGCGTCGCCCTTTCCCTGGCGGGCGGTGCTGTTGAGCTTCTTGCCCAGAGCGGTCCGGGGCTTGCCGACCCCAGGGGTGTCGACGAACACGACTTGAGCCTCCGGTGTGGTGAGAACACCTCGGATCTGGTGACGGGTCGTCTGCGCTTTGTTCGAGGTGATCGAGATCTTCTCACCGATGATCTTGTTGACGATCGTGGACTTGGCGGTGTTGGGGCGACCGTTCAAGGCCACGTATCCAGACCGGATACGCTCCTCATGCGGCGATTCGACGGCGTCGTCGACCGAACTCATTGCGGCACCTGATCGGGGCTCTCAGCGTGAATTCGAACCCGGGTGATGCGGCGGCCCTGTACCTTCTGTACCCGCACCTGGGCACCTCCGACCTCACAGGTTTCCCCAACCGCTGGGACACGACCGAACGTGTCGATGACCAGGCCGCCGACGGTGTCGTAGTCCCCCTCAGGAAGCTGCAGACCGCCGAGGTCGTTGAGTTCGTCGATGGGGATGCGAGCATCTACCCCAAGGGAGCCGTCGGGTTGACGTTCGAGCAGTGGCTCTTCTCGGTCGTACTCGTCGACGATCTCACCGACCAGCTCTTCGATCAGGTCCTCGAGGGTCACCAGGCCGGCGATCCCGCCGTACTCGTCCACGACCATCGCCATGTGGAAGGTCTGCTGTTGCATTTCCCGTAGGAGCTCGGCGACCTTTTTGGACTCTGGTACGAAATGCCCATCACGCAGGAAATGGGTGACCGGAGTATCCATCTGGCCGTCCAGTTCGGCGCGAATCAGATCCTTCACATAGACGAGGCCTACAACGTCGTCGATGTTCTTGCCGACAACCGGAAGTCGGGAGTAGCCGGCGGCACTGCTGAGCTGAAGCGCCTGCTCCACGGCAACATCGGACTCGAAGAACGTCATGTCCGGTCTGGGCACCATCACTTCGCGAACGATGGTCTGACCGAACTCGATGACACTCTCGATCAGGTCCCGGTCATCTTGTTCGATGACCTCGTCGGCAACCGCAGCATCGGCGAGGGCGATGAACTCTTCAGGCACTGCGAAGGGCCCGCGCCGCAAGCCCTTGCCTGGCACGATGACGTTGGTGAGCACGATGAGCGCCTGGGTGAGCCACCGCAACGGCGGAAAACCGACCAGGACGGCAACCGGGCCTCCCAACGTCATGGCCAAGCGGTCGCTGTGAAGGATGCCCCAGGTCCGCGGCACAGCCTCGGCGAAAACGAAGACCACGAACAAGTTGACCAACATGATGAGCACCACCCACCACGGCGACACCATCGAGTTGGCGAGCAGCGCCACCAGCGTCACCTGAGCGAGGATCGTGGCCAGCGCAACCAGGCGAAGTGGGTTCACCAACGACTCGGGGCGGCTGAGAAGTTCGGCTATCCGTTCGGCCCGGGTGTCGGTTTCGTCCTCACCGTTGAGATGCTGAAGGCGGACCAGGGACGTGTTGGACAACGCCGCTTCCATCATCACCAGGACCATGGCGACGAGAACCAGGACGATGGCCAAGAGGATGCCGAGGGCGTCGTTCACACGTGATCCCCGGGGTGGCCGAAGCCGAATCGTTCGAGATGTGCCTTTTCCTTCGCCTGCATCGCGTGCCGCTCAGATTCTGTGTTGTGGTCATGACCCAACAGGTGAAGCGCCGAGTGAATAACCAGCAGGTGCAGCTCGGCCTCGACGGTGCCCGCATGGCCGGGCGCCTGTTGCCTTGCGACCTCTGGACAAACGACGATGTCGCCCACGTGGGGGCGGAAACCGAAGCTGTCGCCTTCGGAGGGATCGTCGAGCGGGAAACTGAGCACATCGGTCGGTCCGGCATGGCCCATGTGGTGCTGGTTGAGTTCGGTGATCGTTGGAACGTCCACCGCAATGACGTCCACCGACCCGGATTGCACACCCTCGCCCTCCAAGGTGGTTTGGACCGCGCCGACGAGACCGGCCAAGAGGTTCGGATCGAGGGGCTGAGCATCGACGCGTTCGTCGGAGAACTCCACGGTCACGCCTGCTTCTCCGAGATCGACGGTGAAGGAGACTTCGGGTCTCACGGGCGCTTCTGTCTTTTTCGGTTGGCTTCGTCTTCGTCGGATCGGCCGTACGCGTCGACAATGTCTTGCACGATCCGGTGCCTCACCACATCAGATGAGGTGAGCCGAACAAAGGCCAACCCCTCCACCCCGGTGAGGATACGTTCGGTGCCGCGCAGACCACTACGGCCATTGGCGACATCGACCTGGGTCTCGTCGCCGGTCACCACGACCTTGGAGCCGAAGCCGATGCGGGTCAAAAACATCTTCATCTGCTCGGGGGTGGTGTTCTGCGCCTCGTCGAGGATCACGAAGCTGTCGTTGAGCGTTCGTCCCCGCATGAACGCCAACGGTGCCACCTCGACCGAGTTGCGCTCGAACAGCTTGGACATGCCGTCAGCCCCGACCATGTCTTGGAGTGCGTCGTAGAGCGGTCGGAGGTACGGGTCGACCTTGCTGAGTAGGTCGCCGGGCAGGTAGCCGAGCCGTTCGCCGGCTTCCACCGCCGGGCGGGTCAGCAGGATCCGCTCCACCTCGCGATTCTGGAGGGCCCGGACTGCGCATGCAACGGCCAGCCAGGACTTGCCGGTTCCGGCCGGCCCGATCCCGAAGGTGACCATGTTGGCGCGGATCGCGTCGAGGTAACGCTTTTGACCAGCGGTCTTGGCTCTCACGCTCTTGCCTCGGGCGGTGGTGATCACCCGATCTCCGAAGACGTCGGAGGGCCGCTGGTTTTCGGCGACCATCGTGACCGCACGCCTCACCTGAGCAGGTTCGATCGCTTCACCCCGCTCGACGACGAGAACGAACTCGGAGAGAATCTGTCCGGCTTTCTGCGCGTCAACGCCCTCGATCGTGATCTCGTTGCCCCTGACGTGGACCTCGACGTCCAATTCGGTTGTGATGGCGTCGAGATTCTCGTCGCGGTGACCCAAGAGCTGCACCATCAAGTGGTTGGCAGGCACATGAATCTTGACGGGGGTGCTCGTAGTTCCTATCTCTCCAGGATACCACCACGCTCGAGATCGTCTCGGGTCGTTTCACACGGGCACGGTTACGCTGACGCAACGCTTCGAGGTCGGCGACGAGAACCTCCATTTGCCAGTTCACCGCTCTTCAAATGGAGATTGCATGTCTCAGTTCAATGCCCCGACCGGTGACCCCGGCGCCGAGCAGTTCATGACCGTCGATGCCTTCGACGTCGCCGTGGGCGCCGGCCAGTCTGACACGGCGGTGGTGGCCAAGGATCACAGCGGACCGTTGCCGGACCAGGGGCGCACTCGCGCCGAGCATCGTGCGGCGATGGAACGGGAACGAGACTGGCTGCGCGCTGCGTCAGGGATTCCCGGAATTGTTCAATTGGTTGAAGATCCGGACAAGATCGTGACCCAGTTCGCGGGGAGCCGAACACTTCGCTCCCACTGTCCTGACCCTTACCAGTCCGCCCGGGCGCTGGCAGATGTGGCCGAAACCATCGGCCACCTCCACGCTCGGGGTCTGGTCCACGGCTCGGTCGCACCCGAGCACGTGATCCTCACAACCGATGGAGCGGCCGTGCTGTGCAGCCCCAACACATCTGATCAGCCCGTCGATGACCTGGTGGCACTGGGCCTCTGTCTGGAGTTCGCGACCGAACAATGGAGTTCACCACCGGACTCGATCACCCGATGGCTACTGCTCGCGAAGCAGCTTCGGGACCGCGATCCCACCGTCGGGCCCGAACGGGCAGCGCGGATCCTGCTGGATCTCGACAGTTCCGAACGGTCTGTCCGCCGCATCCCTCTTCGTGCACTGGTGCTGGCGATCCTGGGGGCACTCGGCTTGGTCATGGCCATCGTGGCGCTCCAGCAAGACCCACCTCTACCGGTGAGCGGACCAGAACTCGAAGTCGATGGAAACCTTGTCCGTGTGGGACACCAGGGGCAGGTTGGGATCGCCAAACCGGCCGATTCATGCAGTCCTGCCCGGGTCTACCTGCTGGATCCGGCGACGTTCCAGATTTGGACCTTCGATCGGTTCGAGACTGGCCGGTCGGGAATCCCGCTGGTCAGAGTGCCCGGAGCGACCGACCTTCAACTGTCCGAGGCGGTCGATGAATGTCTGGCGGTGATCGCCCGCGGCCCGGCGGGGGAAGTGCCGTTGCCGTGAGTTCTCAGCTAGCTGGCAACGCTGGTAAGACCGAGATCCAGAAGCCGGTCGACCGCATGGTCCACTTCGACGCCCAGAATGCATGCGACGGCGCGCAGGTCGTCCTCGCGAATTGTGAGTACACGACCGTTGAAGTCCTGCCGCTGAACCTGGATCATTCCGAGATACCGCGAGAGCATGTCGCCTTCGGGCCCGGCAAGTTCGTGCAGGTGGGTGAGATCGATGGTGACGCCGGCCCGGCCGGTCTTCTCCGTCAGGTCGAGCACGCTGGGTTTGACCCCAACCTTGGTGGCTCGGGGAAGAAGCTGATCGACGGGCACTTGATAGAACTCGGCGAGTCGTTGGAGGCGGGGAACCGATATGGCTCGCTCGCCCCGCTCGTAGGCACCCAGAACCGAAGCTTTGAACTCCTGGGTCGACTCGGACTCGACGTCTTGAAGGGACAGGCGCTTCTGGCGACGGATCGCACGAAGACGCTCGCCGACACGGCGCCCGTATTCGGAGTCATTTCCCTCTACGTTGTCGCTCTCGTGCATGTGCCCTCAATCCATTGTTGGCGGTTCTCCCAAACCAAGCGCCGGGAGAACCGTAATCGGATTGAAGAGGAGCATCAACCACGAAGGGTGTCTGAATTCTGGATCAGCCGGGGTTTTCTTCACCTTCGACCCGTTCACGGAGCGCGGCCAGGACAACACCAGCGGCGATTGCAGCGGTCTCTGCCCGCAGGATTCCACCGGGTAACCCGATCGGATCACCCAATGATCGCTCGCGCTCGGTCCATCCCCCCTCTGGTCCAATTGCCACCCACAGTGCCTTGGGAACAGGGAAAACTCGATCCCACAGGGAAGGACCGCTGGGTTCGGCCAGCAACACGTGGGCGCGAGAAGAGATCAAATCCTCTAGTGCAACCACTCCTTCAAGGGTCGGCAACTGAGGCTGCCTCGATTGCTGACATGCCTCCCTCACGGTCACGTGGAGTCTTCTCATAAGTCGTTCAGCCCGAATCTCGTCGTAGGAGACGATCGACCGTTTCGACTGCATCACGGCGAACCGGTTGATACCGAGTTCGGTGAGCTTCTTCACCACCGCTTCGGGTTTCACTCCCTTTGTCGGCGTGAACGCGATGCCGAGCGTTGCGATCGGTGCAGGCACAACCTCCACCTCGCCCTCGACCTCTACCGATCCTTGCTTCGAAGTGAGAACAGCCCGGACCCACTGACCAGCGCCATCACTCAGGTTGAGCTGATCCCCCGGCACCATGCGCAGCGACCTCGCCAGGTGGGCCGCATCTGATGGGGTGATGATCGGATCGGCGAGGTTGTCGACGAAGACCAACGGGTGCCGTCGCAGCCGCTCGCTGATTTCCATCTTCAGGGTCTAGGAGAACGCCGATTTGATTCGGCTCATGAAACCTTCGGGTGCTTCGGCTACCTCTTCGCCCCGGGCGGCTGCAAAATCCCGCAGTAGTTCTTCTTGTTCCGGACTGAGGTCAACAGGGGTCTGCACCCGCAGTTCGAGCAGCAGATTGCCACGTCCTCTGCCCCGAAGATGGGGCACGCCACGGTCACCGATCTTGAAGATCTTGCCCGTCTGGGCCCCGCGAGGGATTTCGACGTCAACCGGCCCGTCGAAGGTGTCGAACCTCACGGTCGCTCCGAGCGCGGCCTGTGTGAACGGAACAGCGAGCGATGCACGCAGATCGTCCCCTTCGCGGGTGAACACTGGATGTTTCCGAACCCGGACTTCGACGTAGAGATCTCCGGCCGGACCGCCCCGGGGTCCAACCGCACCTCGTCCGTTCAGCCGCAGGGTCCTGCCGTGGTCGATACCGGCGGGTACATCGATGGTGTAGTGCTGATCTTTGATCTCGCGACCCTCGCCGGCGCAGGTTCCGCATGCCTCGCTGACGGTCTTACCTTCGCCTCCGCACCGCGGGCAGGCCGACGTGGTGACCATCTGGCCCAGGATCGACTGGCGAACTTGACGCACCTGTCCGGCGCCCTGACATTGGCCGCAGGTAGCGACCTCAGCCCCAGGGGCCGCCCCGGTCGAATCGCAGGTCTCGCAGGCAACGGCGGTGCGCACCTTCACGTCGCTGGCGGTTCCCGAGATTGTCTCGTCGAGGTCGATCTCGAGAACAGTTTCGAGGTCTACGCCGCGGTTCGAGGTTCGTTGGCCACCCTGGCCCCCGACGTTGAAGAACGCCTCGAAGATGTCGCCGAGACCGCCGCCTCCGAAGACGTCACCAGCGCCGAAGCCACCGAAACCGCCTCCGGGTTCCGCGGTACCGAATCGGTCGTAGTTGGACCGTTTGGCGGGGTCGGAGAGGATGTCATAGGCCGACGCCAGCGCTTTGAAGCGCTCCTCGGCCTTGGGGTCGTCGGGGTTCGCATCGGGATGGAGCTCCCGAGCCCGCTTGCGATACGCCTTCTTGATTTCATCGGCGGAAGCGCCTTTGTCGACGCCAATGACGTCATAGAGGTCTGCCATGAGGCCCCTACCTTTCGTTGAGACGCTGTTCGAGCTGTCGGCTCACCATGGAAACGGCCGCCAATGACTCTCGATAATGCATTCGGGTTGGGCCGAGAACGGCGATTGAACCACTGACTTCTCCGTCGACTCGGTAGGGGGATACGACAACACTGCATTCTTCCAACGGTTCTACGCCCGTTTCGGTTCCAATCGCCACCCGCATCCCGCGATCAAGGACATCGCTGATCAATTTCACGACCAGCAGCTGCTGTTCGAGGATGGTGAGAACCTGGCGAACCGATTCGACCGCTTCGAACGACTGGGCGACGTTGGAGGTGCCGTTGACATACACCCGGTCATCGTCGTGACCGCCGATGATCAATCCGAACAGCAGCTTGGTGAGCTCGTCGTGGGCGGGGTTTCCGGTGGGCGCCGGCCCAGAGAGGTTCTCATCGAGGCGGTGTTCTTCGAGCGCGCCCCGAAGTGAGGACTGCACCAGGGCGACGTCGTGATCGTCGAGTTCGTTCTCGGCCTCGAATGAGTAGCGGTAGATTTCACCGGTGCTGTCGACGACGACCACCAGCAGCGTGGTGGTGGTCAGCGGTACCAGCTGAACTGACTTGATCTGGCGGGCTGAAGCTCCGAGGTCGACCACGACCGCGGTGTACTTGGTGAGGTTGCTGAGCAGCCCCGCAGTCTGCTCGAGCCGACCTTCGATCTGGCCTTCCATTCTTCGGAAGAAGGTGGCGACTCGTTCGGAGTTGGCTCCATCGAGAGTGACCTCGCCGAGTTTGTCGACGAAATGGCGGTACCCCTTCTCGGTTGGGACTCGGCCCGCGCTGGTGTGGGGCTGCCACAGGTACCCGTCGGACTCCAAGCTGGCCATCTCATTGCGAATGGTCGCAGCGCTGACATCGACCTCGGCCGCCTTGCGCACCGCACCGGAGCCGACCGGTTGGGCGGTTTCGATGTATTCGCCCACGATGGCGCTCAGAATTGCGGCCTTTCGATCATCAAGCACAGTGCCGCCGATTTTACCGCTCTCAGACCGCTGCGGCGTACCGGTCCGTTCGTGCACCAACTTCTGTCCCATGCTTGACTGAGTTCGTGGCAGCTCCGGTCGTGTTCTGGTTCCGACGAGATTTGAGGATCGAAGCCAATCACGCGTTGGCCCAAGCGGCTGCTCACGGCCCCATCATCCCGGTCTTCATCGTCGACGATGTGCTCTGGAACACTTCAGGCGCCAATCGGAAGTGGTTCCTGGCCGGCAGTCTCGATGACCTCAATCGACAGTTGGGTGGCCAGCTGGTCATTCGTCGTGGTGAGCCAGCAGCGGTTCTACACGAGCTGGCCGATGCCTTCGGGGCGACCCAGGTGTATGCCACCGATGACTTTGGTCCGTACGGGCGGGCCCGAGACACGCGGGTCGGCGAAACGCTGGCGACCAAGGGCATCGCCACCCATTACCGCTCGTCAAACTACGTGATCCCTCCCGGAAGCCTGCTGAACAAGAGCGGTGCTTCCTACAAGGTGTTCACGCCCTTCTACAAGCTCTGGATCACTGCCCTACCCGATCACCCGCCGCCCACCCCGGAGATCGACGTTGTCCACGGCGTCGAATCAGAGGACGTTCCCGACCCCCCGGCCCCCACGGCGACAAACTTGCCGGTACCAGGCGAAGAAGCTGCGTGGCATCGTTTCGAACGCTTCCAGTCAGCGATTGTGGACCGATACGACGACGTGCGCGATCTGCCCGGCATCGACGGGACCTCGCGCCTTTCCCCCTATCTCAAGTGGGGGGCCGTTCATCCGCTTCAGTTGATTGACCGCCTCGGCGACAGCCCCGGTGAACGGGCCTGGATTCGGCAGTTGTGTTGGCGTGACTTCTACGCCGAGATCCTCTTCCACCGGCCTGACTCCGCTCGGGCCGCGTACGTGCCACGAAACTCGGTCGAGGCCGATACCGACGACGACGCCCGCAACCGGTTTGACCGCTGGTGCGAAGGCCACACCGGTTATCCGATCGTCGATGCCGGTATGCGACAGCTGCAGACCGAAGGGTGGATGCACAACCGGGTCCGTATGATTGCCGCATCTTTCCTGGTCAAGGATCTGCACCTCCCGTGGCAGTGGGGGGCGCGGTTCTTCATGCAGCACTTGGTGGATGGTGACCTGGCCAGCAACAACCACGGATGGCAATGGGTCGCAGGTACAGGAACCGACGCATCCCCGTACTATCGCGTCTTCAACCCCATCAGCCAGAGCGCCAAGTTCGACAAAGACGGCGCATACATCCGGCACTGGATCCCCGAGCTGGCCCACCTCGGAAACAAGGTGATACACGATCCGTCCTCGGACCCATTTGGTGCACCACCGGCCTATCCCCCACCTCTTGTCGACCACGCCGCAGAGCGCATCGAAGCCCTGGTCAGGTACGACCGTCGCCGCGAGGCGACCGGCACGTCAGGGAAGACAAAACGAAAGAAGCCGCACGGTACCGTGCAGCTTCCCTTCGATTGACGGTCTGATCAGGTCAGCCGAAACGTAGTCAGGACGTGGCAGCCCCAGAGTCGCGCACGCGAGCAATCAGCCGGCTCTTGCGGCGAGCGGCGGTGTTCTTGTGCATCACGCCCTTCTGCTGAGCCATGTCGATCCGCTTGATTGCCAGCCGCAGCTTCTCTTCTTGTTCGTCGGTGCCGGCAGCGGCCTCAGCGACCTTCTCACGGGTTTTCAGCTCGGCGCGCACTGCACGGTTGCGCAGACGGCGCTTTTCGTTCTGCCGGTTGCGCTTGATTTGAGACTTGATGTTTGCCACTGAATCGGATCCTGTTGCACGTTGATTGGACCGGCTGAGGATAGCGCAGTTCCTGAGCACTCATGCGTTGTTCGATCGTTTGTCTTCCAGTCGGCAGGTCGAGATCGCGGGGAGATCTGCGGGTGCTCGCATGGCTGTCTGTGCCGGCCGTTCCGGTCCTGGGGGGCTCGGTCTACCTCCAGTGTGGCTGTACCGTATGAGCCTGTTCTCCCCAGAAACGGCCGCTTCCCCCTCATGTCCGACCAATCCAAGATCCGAAACCTTTCGATCATCGCCCACATCGACCATGGCAAGTCGACGCTTGCGGACCGGATGTTGGAGCTGTGCGGAGCGGTCGAGGCTCGGGACATGCGAGCGCAATACCTCGATTCGATGGACATCGAGCGCGAACGCGGGATCACGATCAAGCTGCAGAGCGTCCGCCTCGACTGGAACGACCACGTCATCAACCTGATCGACACCCCAGGACACGTCGACTTCGGCTACGAAGTGAGCCGCTCGCTGGCCGCCTGTGAGGGCGTGGTGCTCGTGGTCGACGCAGCCCAGGGCATCGAAGCTCAGACGCTGGCGAACACCTACCTCGCACTCGAAAACGACCTCGAAATCGTGGCGGTGCTCAACAAGATCGATCTGCCGGCAGCGGACCCGGATCGCTACGCAATGGAAATCGAGAACATCCTGGGGATTCCGGCCGAGGACATCATCCGAATCTCCGCCAAGACCGGCGACAACGTGGAAGCGGTGCTCGATGCCATCGTCGAGCACATCCCTGCTCCACAGGGGAATCCCGACGGGCCGCTCCAGGGCCTGATTTTCGACAGCCATTTCGACAGCTACCGAGGGGTCGTCTCCAGTATCCGGGTGATGAACGGAACCCTCAAGGCACGCGAGAAGCTGCTGTTCATGCAGGCGGGCGCCACCCACGAAGCGGACGAGATCGGCGTGCGCACCCCGGTCAGCAAGCCGGTGAAGGAGCTGGCCGCCGGGGAGGTGGGATACCTGATCGCAGGCATCAAGGACGTCCGTGAAGCCCGATCCGGTGAGACCGTCACCTCGTTCGCCAACCAGGCGTCCGAACCCCTCGATGGTTATCGCGAACCACAGGCGATGGTCTTCTGCGGCCTCTATCCGGTCGACGGCGACGACTACGAGCCGTTCCGTGACGCTCTCGACAAACTCCGTCTCGACGACGGCAGCTTCACCTTCGAGCCAGAAACCTCCACCGCCCTGGGATTCGGGTTTCGTTGTGGCTTCTTGGGCCTGCTCCACATGGAGATCATCCGGGAGCGCCTGGAGCGAGAGTTCGACCTCAACCTCATCGCCACCATTCCCAGCGTCGAGTACCGGATCGACATGACCAACGGTGACCAACGGGTCGTCGACAACCCCTCTGCGCTCCCAGATCAAGTCGAGTGGAACAGCATCCACGAGCCGTACCTCAAGGCCTCGATGATCGCCCCAAGCGACTACACGGGCACGCTCATGGAGCTGTGCCAAACCCGTCGGGGCCAGATGGCCGCCATGAACTACCTGTCACCCGAACGGGTCGAGCTCGTCTACAAACTCCCGCTTGCTGAGGTCGTGGTCGACTTCTTCGACCAGCTCAAGAGCCGGACCGCCGGCTACGCGTCGCTCGACTACGAACCCGTGGGGTATGAGAAGGGCGATCTGGTGCGGGTAGACATCCTCTTCAACGGCGAGAGAGTCGATGCGTTCAGCACCATCGTGCACCGGGACAACGCCTACGAATATGGACGCAAGACGGCCGAGAAGCTGAAGGAGATCATTCCGCGCCAGCAGTTCGAGGTGCCGATTCAGGCTGCAATCGGGGGCAAGATCATCGCCCGAGAGACGGTCAGGGCGTTCCGCAAGGACGTGACCGCCAAGCTGTACGGCGGCGACGTGACCCGGAAGAACAAGCTGCTCAAGAAACAGAAAGAGGGCAAGAAGAAGATGAAGAACATCGGGACGGTTCAGATACCGCCCGACACCTTCATACGCGCCCTCCGCCTCGACGACTGACGGCTCAATCGGCCCGGTCAGGGAGGCGTCGGGTCTCCAGCAGAATCACTCCGAGCAACACAAGATCGATCAGCACCAGCATCACCACGCCCTGTAGGTCAGCCCCGAAGGTGAGAACGGCGCCGATCAGAACTGCAGCCCCGAGGCGTTCCACCGCCAGCCCCGAATAGGCGCGGTACACAACTGCGGTGACCCCCACCAG
>JBLYYW010000335.1:0-5520 GCA_048550155.1 Acidimicrobiales bacterium
ACTGCTTCCACCTGGTCAGGATGGGTGCGTAGATAGATGATCGATGCGTTGGCCTTGGTATCGAACAGCTTGTTGGCCGCCGCGTACCCAACGAACGCAGCACGGTCGAGATCGGGGTTGAGAGGTAGCGGGTCGAGAATGCCCACCACGTTGAACCAGTGGCCGTCGAGAAAGACCATCAAGCCTGCGGACACATCGCTGAGGCCGAGCCGATCTGCTGCCACCGATCCGAGCACGATCGCGGGAACCTCGCCATGGCTATCCAACCACCGGCCCCGTCCGACCGTGCCCTGCAGCGTTTCGAGAACCTCGGGTTCGGCGGCAAAGAGGTTGATTCCGTTTGTCTCGGCTTCGGGGATGAGGTCGGTTCTTCGCACCGAGGCGTCCACTGAGCTGATCGCGGCGGCCTGCTCGACCGGAGGAATCCGTCGGATCATCGCCGGTGCTTCCTCGGGGAGCTTGGCCTGCTCGCCGAAAACCGACTGGCCCGCCTGGACGGCCAGAAGATTGGTACCCAGGCTGTCGATCTGTTGCAGCAGCGCCGCCTTTGACGATGCGGAGATCCCAAGAACACCGATCATGGCGGCGATCCCGATGGCGATCCCGATCGCAGTCAGCATGGTGCGTCCCGGTCGGGTGTGCAGACCCTGGCTCCCGCTGCGGAACAGATCAATTGGTCGAATCCGGCTGCGGGCGGCGTTCATGCTGCGGCCCCCTCGTCGGTGACGATACGACCGTCGACCAGTTCGATTCGGCGATTGAGCCGGGCGGCAACGTCATGGTCGTGAGTGATGATGAGGATCGTTGCCCCTTGACCATTCAGCTGCAAGATCAATTCGACTATCTCGTCGCTGGTGCGTGAATCCAGGTTGCCGGTTGGCTCGTCGGCGAGGATCAGTGCCGGCTCGCCGACCAGGGCTCTAGCGATGGCAACACGTTGCCGTTCGCCCCCTGACATCTCGCGCGGCCGGTGCTCGAGGCGATGGCCGAGTCCGACTCGTTCCAGCGCGGTGGCCGCGGCCCTTCTTCGTTTGCCCCGGCCAACCCCGCGGTAGACGAGGCCGGTAGCGACGTTGTCGGTAGCCGTGAGTCCCGGTACGAGATGGAACTGCTGGAACACAAAGCCGATCCGGGCCGCCCGGAGACCGGCCAGGGCGCGGTCTCGCTCTCTGGCTACGTCCCGGCCTTCGAGCCGGATCTCACCCGACGTCGGCTGGGCCAGCGTGCCGATGATGTTCATCATCGTGGACTTGCCCGACCCGGAAGCACCCACGATCGCAACGAGTTCGCCTTCGTTGATCGTCATCGTGACGCCGTCGAGGGCTCGAACCGGAGGGCTCCCTGGGTATTGCTTGACTACGTTGGATAGCTCGAGAACCGGCTTCATTCGGGCACCGCAACCAGGTCGGCTTCGGCGATCTCGCCGCTGACCTCGACCCAGCCGTCCGCAAACTCACCTATGTCGACACCGACGTAGCTTGTTGTCCCGTCGGAATGCACAAGCTCCACTGCGTAGCCGCCTTCGACGAGTGCAACCAGCGCCCGGGCCGGGATGGTGAGCACGTCCTCGGCCAGTACATCAATGGCTTCGATCGCCACCTCACCAGGTTCCCGATCGGCGCCGTCCGATAGCTGCAGTCGAACTCGGTAGTTTTGTCCCCCGAATGCGTCCTGAGACTGTTGTGGCGTGATCGACACGACAGTGGCGGGAAAGCGCGTGCCATCCGCGGTTTCGACCTCGATGACCGGCTGCCCCGCGAAGGCTCGCTTCTTGCGGGCGCTGACGTCAACGGTGACAAACAAGTCCGGCTCTGTGACCTCAATCACCCCGCCAACGGCGGCCTCGCCGACTCGGGGGGTGGCAGCAACGCGGATGGCCTCATAGGGGAGGAACAGCAGTTGGGTTGCGTCGATCCTGCCGGTCTTCTTCAGGCCATGATCATCCTGCCAAGCTCTCACTGCAGTGCGGGTCGCCCCGCCGAATTTACCGTCGACCTCGATGTCGGCTGACAGGTATTCGCCTTCCTGGAGAAAGCGTTGCAGCTGTTCCACGTCCGCACCTTCGGAGCCAGATGACAGCTCCCGATACATAGGGACATCTCCCCGGGTCCAGAACGTCGGCTTCTCATCAACCCGATACATGGGATCACCGGGCTGTAGCAGTGTCCCCTTTTCCGGAACCCAGCTGACGGTCCCTACTGCATTGCCGGGCAGTGCGAACTGGTCGCCGTATCCCAGCGATCCTTTGAACTCCTCAGTTTGTTGCAGGGTGCGCCTGCTCACCACATCCGTGGCCTGGGTAGCTGTGACTGAGGTGGTTGAGGTCGATGCCGGGGCCTCATCTGAGCCGCGGGTTGCCAGGAACCCGACAGCGAGGGCGGCTATCGCAACGAAGGCGATTCCGATGCGCTTGCTCCGTTTCACGGAGTCGCTCCTCCGCCGATGACTCCACCCAGGTCGCCAAAGGCATCCTTCATACAAGTCTCCATCGCGGCATTCAGCGTTTCGGGGTCGACGTCGTCGCCCAACTCGATCGTGAGGTTGCCGCCACCGCTTGGGTCCGGCCAGTCGATGCCGTTGTCGCGCATGCACTGCGCCAGCGCCAGTTCCTGGTCCATCATCTCGGCTTCTTGCTCGGGACTCATTTCGAACTCACCAAAGGCGGCCTCGAGGATTGGGTCACACTTTTCTGCGGCGTCTTCAAAGGCTTCGATATCCAGGCCGACGTCACCCTCGATAGCGACCAAGCCTCCTCCGGCGGAGCTCGGATCGGGCATCTCGATGCCGTGTTCCTGCATGCATGCGGTGTAGTCCTGGAACGCCTCTTCCGGATCGACCGCTTCAGTAGTTGTCGTGACCTCGACCGTTGCGGTTGGCTCGTCGGTAAGCGTCGGCAGCGCCGGGGTGGTGGTGTCGCCGCCGCTGCCCCCGCATGCGGCAAGCAAGAGGGTGAGTGCTCCGAGCAGTTGCAGCAGGTGTTTCGATCGTGGCATTCGGGTCTCCTGTGGTGTGAGCTGGTTTCCGGTTTCACCATGCCGAAGTGAAGCTGAGGATCCGCTGAGACCCGCTGAGAGCTTTCTCAGATTCTCAGCGTTCTCTCAGGCACCGATCGGCGATACTGACCGCATGCGAGTTCTGGTCGTGGAAGACGAAGTCAATCTGGCGAAGGCCATCGCCGATGGGCTGCGCGCCGAGGGTTACGAGGTAGAGGTATCCCATGACGGCAACGATGGTCTGTGGCGTGCTCAGGAAGGCCAGTTCGACGCCATCCTGCTCGACATAATGCTTCCCGGAATGAACGGCTACCGCGTTTGCGACACTCTGCGCAAGGAAGGCATCTGGACCCCCATCCTCATGCTCACCGCCAAGGACGGCGAGTATGACGAAGCCGAAGGGCTCGACACCGGCGCCGACGACTATCTCACCAAGCCGTTCTCGCTAGTGGTGCTCCTGGCGCGGTTGCGGGCGCTGATCCGGCGCGGCAACACGGTGCGGCCGGACGTTTTGACTGTCGGCGAACTCGAGCTCGACCCTGCATCCCATGAGTGTCGTCGGGGAGGCAATCGCATTTCGTTGACGCCCCGCGAGTTTGCGCTGTTGGAAGCGTTGGCGTTGCATCCCGAGCGCGTAGTAACCAAGCAGGAACTGATCGATCGCGTTTGGGGCTTGGACTATTTCGGACCACCGAACATCGTCGAGGTCTATGTCGGGTATCTGCGCAAGAAGGTCGATCGCCCGTTCGGGACCGACTCGATTCAAACGGTGCGTGGCATCGGGTATCGGCTGGGAGTGTGAAGACGATGGCTTCGTGGTTGGTTTCGGTTAGGGGCCGCGTCACCGTCGGGGTGACCGTTGTATTCGCCCTTGCCATGGTGTTTGGCACGTGGTTTCTGCTCAATCGCGCCGAGGACGCGTGGATTGAGGATCTGCGCGCCCAGGATCTCGACGAGCTCGAGATGATCGCCCAGGACCTGCTGGCAATGCAGGCTATTGATGCGATGCTCAGCGGCGGGGTGGTGCTGCCGGTTGGCGAAGGCGGAACCAGCTTCATGCTGACCGACGAGACCGGTGCGCTGGTCGGGTCGACGCCACAGGGTGTCTTTGGAGGGGTCGTGGTTGTGGAGGGTCCGGTCCTCGCCGGCGAGATCCCTGAGTTCATCCTCGAGGGGCCTCCTGGCTCGCTGCAACCGGTCGGCGACATCACGACCGTGAGCCTCCCCGTTGATCTCGAAGAAGGAACGCTGATGATCACGGCCTCGTCATCGCTGGAGCCGGTCCGCGCCGGCGTCGGGGCATTGCGCGGGATCCTGTTGGTGATCGTCCCGTTGCTGATATCTGGGGTAGGGGCCATGGCGTGGTTCGTCACCGGTCGTGCGTTCAGCCCTGTTGAGGACATCACCAGCCAGGTGGAGCGGATCACCGATGACCGCCTGGACGAGCGGGTCCCCGTGCCGGACAGTCGCGATGAGGTTGCCCATCTGGCCACGACGATGAACAGCATGTTGGATCGTCTCGCCGCAAGCCGGACCCGACAGCGCGAGTTCGTCTCCGACGCCTCGCATGAGTTGCGGAGCCCAGTCGCAGCCAGCAAGACAAAGCTAGAGGTGGGGCTAGCCCATCCCGATCAAACCAATTGGGAGGAGACTGCTCGCGTCGTCCTGGAAGAGCAGGATCGCCTGGGTGGACTCATTGATGACATGCTGATGCTGGCGCGGCTCGACGAAGGTAGGACACCAAAACCGGTTGACGTTGACCTCGACGATGTTGTTTTCGCAGAAGCCGAGCGCCCCTACGGAGTCACTGTCGATGTATCCAAGGTCACGCCGGTTCGGGTCAACGGCGATGCCCAACAGCTCGCCCGCCTCGTCCGCAACCTTGTCTCAAACGCGGTCCGTCATGCATCAAGCGAGGTCCGTATCTCCCTTGGCGCGGTGAGCGACGAAGCTGTGCTGTGCGTTGCCGACGACGGCCCGGGTATTCCAGTCCCGGATCGAGATCGGATCTTCGAGAGGTTTGTCCGGTTGGAGCATTCGCGGACGCGTGACGACGGTGGGGCCGGTCTCGGCCTGGCCCTGGTCGCCGCGGTTGCGGCTGCACACAATGGCTCGGTCACGGTTTCGGAGGGTACCTCGAGGGGCGCCTCGTTCGAGCTGAGGATGCCGGTGGCTCTCTAGAACGAGCTGTGTCTAGATCACGTGCTGCCGTGTCAGAGTGCTACCCAAGACGGGTCCGGATAGCACTCTCGATCTCCCCAAACGGATTGCATCTCGGTCCGGCGTAGATTATTGTGCACTTGTGTGCATCCATGCACATTTGTGCAAGTGGCGTTACGGCCTGTCCGCCGATGGTGGAACCCAAGGAGTGCGACGCCAGAATCGGAAGGAGCAAGATGAACACTGACATGAGGACGTCGCCGCGGAGAGGTATCTGGCTGGGAGTCATGCTCGTAGCCTTTTCCCTGTTCGCAGCGGCTTGTTCACAAGATACAGAAGACGCAACGACGACTACCGCCGACACCGC
>JBLYYW010000336.1:0-16490 GCA_048550155.1 Acidimicrobiales bacterium
CCTCCGAGAGGCGAGCTCTTGCCGCGATCGGCGTCGCCCTGGTAGCCGCAGGGGCCGCCACACTGATGAGCCACGTCATCAGCAGGAACAGGACATTCCGTTTGCTCCCTCCCGCTCTGGTTGCGATAGCGACAATTGCTGCGGTTCTCTTCGGCGGAATCGTCGACACCGCGGCCGGCGTGGTCGGCCTCACGCTGATGGCCAGCTTCATTCTTGTGTACGTCGGCTTCGTCTCACCCCCGGGAGTCGCCCTTGCGGCAGCACCACTGGTTCTGGTGCTGCTGTTGATCGCTCGTGAAGCTGACCGCGAAAGCATCACACTGGCGTTGCCGATCGTCGCGGTCCCCGCGCTCGCTCTCGTGGCCGAACTGGTGTCCTATCTCACGACCCGAACCACCGAGGTGGGAGCCCGAAACGATCGGCGTCTGGCTGAACTCGATCGGTTGAGCGGAGTGTTGAAACAGTTTCGTCGACCCTCGACGCTTCCAGAGGCGGCAAACCAGATTGCCGATGCAGCCCTCGAGTCTTTCGGTGCCCAGCGGGCCACGGTGGTCCTGCGCGACGCTGCCGGGGACATCTTCACGGTCACCGAGGGTGCAGCGGTCAACGCTGTCCCGGAGGCGACCACAGCGAAGCTCATCGCCGATGCGGTGAGTGGAGCTGACCCTCTGATGGTCTCGACCGATCGCCACGGGCAGATCTTGTTGATTCCGCTGCCAACCGACGATGGGACCCCGGCCGGTGCAGTCTTGATACATCCGGTCAAGTCGGTAGACCAAGAGTTCGTCATCGACATGGCGTACATCTTCCAGAACAGTGTCTCAATCGCTATCGGACATCTGTATGTCATCGATCAGCTCAATCGGAGAGCTCTGATCGATCCGCTCACCGATCTTGGGAACCGGCGGCACGCAGACCGCCTTTTGCGTTCACTGGCCCCCGGGGACGCTGTGGTATTGCTTGATCTCGACGGCTTCAAATCGGTGAACGACACCCTCGGTCATGCCGCCGGAGACGAAGAGCTCCGAATGCTCAGCAAACATCTGAAGACCACGCTTCGAGATAGCGACACCAGCGCAAGGCTGGGTGGAGACGAGTTCCTGATCGTCGCAAGGCAGGCGTTTGCTGATCCACTGACAGTGGCCGAACGTATCGTGGTCGGATGGGCTGAGACTGCAGATCACACCACGCTGAGCGCCGGAGTGGCACTCCACCATGAGGGTGCCACCAGTGCCGAGACCCTGGATCTGGCCGACCGGGCCCTGATCGAAGCCAAAGGGATGGGAAAGAACCGTGCGCTGCTGGCCAACCCTCTGGTCGAGATCGAGCCGAACCACAGCTAGCTAGCCGTCCTCACAGGTGGTCCGCGACCGCAACAGCGATCCGACGAACGCTCGTTTCGACCAGTTGCTGAAGCCGGCCCTCTGCACGCCGCTGAGCAAGCAGGAGAACCGCGAGAGCCGGCACCACCATGGCTGCCCGGTACCGGTCCCAGGTGTGGTCGAATTCGCGGTTCATGCGAACCGCATACCGTTCGACGATGTCGATCTCGCATGACCGCCGAACCCTTGGACTCATGCTGGTGGCCGCCAGCCACGCCAGGTCTGCCTCACCGGCCTGAATCGACATCTGCTGCCAGTCGAACAGTCTGACCTCTGGGCCCACTACCACGTTGTCAGCTCTTGGGTCACCGTGGCACAGGACCGGATCTTCGAGCGAACCGAACCTGTCGATGCGCACCTGCCGTTCCGCCAGAACCTTCCGGAACACCGTCGCCTTCGGCACAAGAGCAAGGCCCGCTGCCAGTGCGTCGGGATCAAAACCTCTCGGGGTGATTGACCGCACCCCGAGCTCACGAGCGAGGGGCACCGGGAGTTCGCTGTGACAACGGATGAGTGCATCGACGATCGCCATGGCCTGGGTCGGCCGCAGCCCGTCGAGCTGATCGACCGATTCAAATCCGGTGAGATCCTCGAGCACGAATGCTGGTCCTGAGGCGATATCCCTCACGCCGTAACAGCGGGGAACCGGCAGTCCAGGCGTCAGTAGCTGTCCGTATGCGAGGCGTTCCCGCTCGTAGGCACCGCTCGCCCTGGCAGCATCTCCATTTGGTCCCGATCGTGGCAGTTTCACGACCACCGAACGATCTGACGACCAGACTCTGTACACGTGGGAGAAGACACCTCGACCAAGGCTGATGAGGGTTGCCTCGGCGTCTGCGGGCAGGGAAGCCACCTCGCTGGCGAGTACCCGTGCCACATCACGATGATCGGTTTCGAGCATCGTCCCCCTATGTGACGATTTGACTACTAGATGCGGCCATCGGGTTGACCCGCTTTCTCTGCCGAGCGTACTGTCGGGCCCACGGGTATTCACACTGTGGTAATTACGCCAACGTAAGGAGTTTGGGGCAATGTCAGTCAAAGAGCACTACAGCGGTAAAAAGGCTGCCGAAATCGTTGGCATCAGCTACCGCCAGCTCGACTACTGGGCTCGGACCGACCTGATCAAACCATCGGTCAGCGAGGCCGCCGGTTCGGGATCCCGTCGGGCATACAGCTACAAGGATTTGCTCGAACTGAAGATCATCAAGACACTCCTCGACGCTGGACTGAAACTCGAAGCGGTCCGCGAGGTCTTCGACTACCTCCGGGATCAGCTCGGAACCGACGTGACCTCGGCCAACCTGGTCATCAACGGCAGTCGCTCGGTTGTGGTCCGTGATGGCGACGAGCTTGTCGACATCCTCAAAGCCGGGCAGGGAGTTCTCAACATCCTTCCCCTGGCGGGTGTGAAGGACGAAGTAGACAGCGCCATCGTGGAACTCCACCCGGTGGAAGTTGCCGAGTCGCCCCGAAACGATCCTCGGCGGCCCTTCCGCCCCACCACCGCAATCAACAATTGAGACCCGGTCAACCGAACTGCGAGCTTGAGGCAGTGGTGTTGAGCTAGGGCTGGAAGTCCTCTGGGTTCACTTCGTCGAGGAACTTTCGTAGTTCTTCGACCATGTTGTCCTCGTCTTCAACCTCTTCGTCTTCCTCGTCGACGAAGCCGACTTCCTCGACGAGATCAGCCTCGGCAAAGATCGGGATCTTGGCGCGCGCGGCGAGTGCGACCGCATCGGACGGGCGGGCGGAGAAGACGGTCTCGGTGCCATCCGCTGTCCGTATCACCAGGTCAGCATAGAACGTGCCATCCACAAGCTTGGTCACGATGACCTTGTCGAATTCGGCGCCGAGACCGGCGACGACGTCGAGGAAGAGATCGTGGGTCATCGGACGAGCCGTGACCGTCTCTGAGATGGCCAGGTCGATCGCATGAGCCTCCGGCCCACCGATGAAGATCGGAACCGATCGTCGACCACCCTCGAGTTCCCGGAGAATCATGACCGGCGTGGTTGCGGGCATTCGTACTTTGACCCCAATCAGCTCCATCTGCACTGCCATGGCTGTAACGCTAGCCGCCGGGCTCCAAATCAGCCACAAGATCTCGCACGATGATTGATCGCAGACTGGCGGACAGCTCAGCGAGATCCTGCAGGGTGTCGTAGGAACGGCGCCGAGTCTCGGGGTTGTTGGCCTTCAACGTGGGGCCGATGCTCTGGGTGAGCAGGGCGACCTCGCGCTCTGCCCCCAACCGGAACGTCTTCAGATGGCGTGGCTCGAGTCCGTAGCGCCCAAACTGAACCGCAAGTCGGGCGACGGTGAGCGCTGTCGAATCGAACAGAACTGCGCCGCCAACCTGGCGGGGGGTGATCATGCCGTACTTCTCGAGGTCCGCGATCATGCCCGGGGTTGTGCCGCTCTGTTCAGCAAGCTCATCCCCTGTGAGAGCTACCGAGGACCCGGGCAGTGTCGGCCGAGGCGTCGGCGCAAGAACCTCTGCCGTTGTCTTGGTGACGGGTCGAGGAGTCTCAGAGCGTGTGCCGAGCAGTCGGGGCGCTGGCTTCTTCACGGCCTGGTCCGACCCATCGCCGAGGTCCTCGGGCATGGGTTCGGTCATCACGATGAGTGTGGATTCTGCTGGCGCGTCCGCGCCCTCGGATGGCGCAACTGCTTCCTCATGGAGTCCGTTGTCGGCGTCATTGTCGTCGGCATCGCTGACGGCCTCCTCTTCCTCTGGATCCGGGTTTGGTTCCGAGGTGGTGGATCCGGTGTCCTGGGCCTCGGTTGTGTCCTGTACATCCTGGACAGGCGCTTCGCCATGCACGCCCATCACTTCAGCAAGTGAGTTCGAGCGCTCGTCACGAACAGGATGTGGTGCGTCGTCGTTGGCGCTGACCGGTCCGGCCACGCCGGCAAGGGCTTCGGAGAATGAGCCGTCCATACCGGCTTCAAGATCGATGTCGTAGGGGCCCGGGGTTGGCTGGGATGCTGGGTCGGAGTCCGGCACATCGGAGTCCGAATCTTCGGCTTCGAGCTGATCACCCATCCGGAGGTCCGTGCGCCGAGGCGCCGCATCAATTTCTTGTCCCTCGTCGAGCCGATCTCGAATGACTCGGAGCGGAAGGTAGTTGTCTCGCTGTTGCTCCAGAATCCAATACAGACGGTCGTAGTCTCCGTCGGAAAACTTCCGGTAGCCGGACGGGGTTCGCTCCGGGTCGATGAGCCCCTGACTCTCCAAGAATCGGATCTTGGAGATCGTCACCTCGGGGAACTCGTCCTGAAGAAGCGCAAGCACCTCCCCGATCGACCAGTGATCTCGAACCCGGCTCATTGACCAGCCCCTAACTCCAAATAGACCAACTTGAACTTGCCGATCTGCAGCTCATCACCATCGGTGAGGTCTGCTCGATCAACCAGCCGCTTGTTGACATACGTACCGTTCATGCTTCCGCAATCGGTAACCGTGAACTGACCACCAGAGCGGCTGAGATCGGCGTGATTGCGGGACACGGTGATGTCATCGAGGAAGATGTCGCTGTTTTCCTGTCGACCGATGCTGATCCGGTCGGCGTCCAGCGCGATCCTGCTCCCCCGCTTGGGTCCTTCTCGCACCACCAGAACCGCACCGTGCACAACGGCCTGATCTGATTGGACGGCGGGGATGGCGATTCGTTCAGTTTCCGAATCCATGGCTGCCCGCAACTCATCCCCACAGGACGAGCAGAAGTTGGCTCCAAGCGGATTGTCGTATCCACAGTTGGGGCAGGAAGCGGACATGAGCGCGCTAACCCTCGGTCAACTCGGTGTAGGTCGCAGCGTCCATGAGCTCGTCCAACGCGGCGGCATCGGCGACCTCCATGGCGAACATCCATCCGTCGCCGTAGGGATCAGCGTTCACTTTTTCCGGGGCATCCAGAAGCTCTGCATTGACCTCCACCACCGTTCCTGTCAGCGGTGAGTACACGTCTGAAACGGACTTGGTCGACTCGATCTCGCCAATAGAATCGCCGACCGATACAGCGGAGCCCACCTCGGGCAAGTCGACGAACACTACATCGCCCAGGGCGTCTTGGGCATAGTCAGTGATCCCGACAATCGCCTTGTTGTCGTCGGTGGCACGGACCCATTCGTGGTCCTTTGAATATCGAAGATCGCCGGGAACGTTCATGACCAGCAAACTTAGCCGAGACTGGCCCGCGCTTGGGGAAGGTACTGCCCAAACGCTGCATAATAGCTGTAGGCCAGGCCTGGCACGGTTGCGACCCAAGCCAAAACCTCAAGTACAGGTGCATAGGACAGAGTCGAATTGGCTCCGAGGAAGGCCGGGACCGCGAAGAAGAGCAAGAACGTGCCGGTCTTCCCCTCCCATGTGACATCGAATGGTTCGACGTTCCGGGCGCCGAGATAGAGCGCACCCACCGCCACCAGAACCTCCCGAACGAGGATCGCTACAGCGACCCAGACCGGAATTGACCCATCGATCATCACACTCGGCACCGCCACAAGGAACAGCAACCGATCTACTGTTGGATCGAAAAGTGCTCCGAACTCGCTGCGCTGATCAAGGCGCCGGGCCAAGTAGCCATCGACCCAGTCTGTGCTCGCCAGGATGCCGAGCAACCACGCAGCAGCGGCGCGGTTCTCGCGGGCGAAGAGCAACCACACAAACCCCGGAATACACAGCAGCCGAACCAACGTGAACAGGTTCGGCCACGTGAGCAGCTGGTCGCGGGACATCGGGGGAAGCGACCCGGACCGTGTTGTGTTCGGTTCGCTCACGGTCGGAAGTACAGAAGCACCGTGCCGTCGGTGTCGGTGTTGACGAGGTTGTAGCCCAGGGAGGTCATCTGGGCCGTGAAGGCTTCGAGCTGGGCGGCGGAGAGCGGTTCTTCGAGCGTCCGTTGATCGATCAAAACCGATCGGGAACGGAAGACAACCGAGGCGACGGTCGGCTCTTCGTCGGCCAGCGGATACGCAAACCGTCGTTCTGCCAGCAACGGGAGCACGTTGCTCGAGGCTCGCACGGGCCACGATGGATCGAGCCGCGCAGCGGCCGCGATCAGCTCTTCATCGGCGGCATCGGTCTCGCCAAGTTTCCATGGTTCCTCATAGGGCGACAGCGGCGATCGGGTGAGAAACATCAAGGATGCGACCCCCACCAGAGCAGCGAGGAGTCGAGGATCCACGAACACCCGATCGACACCCAGGTTGCCGAGGCGATTGAGCGCAAACACCGACGACACCATGACGAACGCGAGGATCGGAGCAAGACCCCCGGCGTCGCCTGTGGTTTGGGTGATGAGGAGCATCACAACCGCAGGGACCGCCGGCAAAAGGTGACGCAACGAAAGGAGAGGGAGGAACAGCATCGGGGTCAGCAAGCTCAGCAACAACGTGAGGTTCTCGCGCCCGAAGAGGTCACCAAGGAACGCAACCGGGTTTGAGACAATCTCCAGCAGGGCGTCACCGAAGGAATCGCCGTACTCGCCGTACACTCCCCCGATCACCCCGGTGTCGCCGATCAAAGGCTGCGCAACCAACAGTAAGCCCAGCGACCACACGAGTCCGATCCCGAGAGTCCAGAGGCCGGCGCCTCGATCTGCATTTCCCAGGATCAACAAGGCGAAGACGGCGATCACGAACCCCAGGTCCGCTTGAGTCAGCAGGGTGATCGCAACAAAGATCCAATACGGGACCCAGCGTTTCACCGACCCGAAATAGACCATGGACAGCAGGGCCGGGAGGGCCAAGGCCTCAGGATGGAAGTCGACCGTCCCAATCGCCTGGGTGGCGGGATGCAGGGCATATCCGAGACACACCGCTGTGGCAGCGCCTACCCGAAGGTGGGCGACTTCCCGACCCAACTTCCAGATCGGTATGACTGCCAATGAGACTGCCATGGCCTGCGCGACCAGCAGCGTTTCGGCGATCGTGAGCCAGTCCGAGGGCACGACCCACGCCGGCAGCGCGAACCCGTACAGGAGGAAAGACCAGCGAAGCTCCAGCAGATGGACCCCTTCGCCAAAGATCGTCGCCGTTGGTGAGATGCCCTCGCTGATCAGCCACACCGACTGCGTGAAGCCGGCGAGATCGGGACCTGTCTCCAGGCCGCTCAGACGACTCACGCTGACCACCGACAACACGACGCTCAACGTCAAGCTGATCACATACGGAATCCAACGATCACCGGCACCAGCGTCGAGACGCGCCTGGACCGCGGTCAGTCGGCGACGCAGGCGGCGACGCAGCGGGCTCTGACTCATACGGCGGCGGCCTCGATGAGTTCTGCGCCCTTGTTTCGCACGTTGTTGACCCGGGTGGTCACCGCAGTGACCTTCAAGAGGCCATCGGGTGCCGGAGCCAGGAGTTCACCAACAGCGTCGACCCCGTTTTGGGGGTCGAGCCACCGGTCCCATTCCGAGGGGGGCACGAGAACCGGCATCCGGTGGTGGATCCTCTCCATTTCCTCATTCGGGTCGGTGGTCAACAGCGTGCAGCTGATCAGCCACGGCAGGTTGTCCGGGTCTCCACCATCCGCGATCGCCTTGTCGTAGGCCTCGGTGTCGGGCTTGGGCTTCCACGCTTCCCACAGCCCGGCAAAAACGATCGGCTCACTGTCATTGCGAGTGATGTAGTACGGCTGTTTGTTCTTCTGCCCTTCGACCTTGTGCCACTCATAGAAACCGTCGGCGGGAACAAGGCAACGTCGCTTTTTGATCGCGCTCCGAAACGCCGGCTTGGTGGCCACCGTGTCGGCTCGGGCGTTGATCATCCGCGATCCGATCTTGGGATCCTTGGCCCAGGAGGGGACCAAACCCCATTTCATGGCTTCGATCTCTCGGTGACCGTCGTTGGCTCGTACGGCGTGCACGATGTTCGTCGGAGCGACGTTGAAGCTCGGCTCGATTTCGGCGCCGACGACCGACTCGTTCACTACCGCCTGGAAGTAGTCGGCAAGCTCGCTCGGTGGAGCTGTTGCGACAAACCGACCACACATAGAATCCAGCGTAGTGGAGCCCCCGCGCCGCGCTATCCTTTGCTCTCCAAACGCGGGCTATGGCGTAGTTTGGTAACGCGCTGCACTGGGGGTGCAGAGATCGTAGGTTCAAATCCTGCTAGCCCGACGAGTTATTGATCCACCCCGTCCTCGCGGTGAACTGCACAAACGTGGCGTGAATCGATCAGCACAAAGACGTTCGCGGCCTGCTCGAACTCCTAAATAGGCACCTGAAAGCTGCCGAGAGTGAAGTATGCCCGCACCTTCCGCCTCTCAGGAGCGGCAGGACCTACCAGACGTGCGTCTTGCTGCAGTCACGTTTTCGGTATTCCTGACCGCCCTCGGGATTTCACTGTCGTGGAAGTACTGGACGGCGGATGCGCTTCTGCCGTCGCCGTTGTGGGCTGCAGTCCTGATTGCGGCAGGGCTCGTTCTCGCTCTGATGAGCAATTTCGAGATAGCCGTTCGTGGCGAACGATTCGATCTTACGTTCACCGAGGTACCCGCTGCCTTCGCTCTGGTGTTCCTTTCACCGTGGGTCATGGGGGTCGTGTGGTTAAGCGGAACCTTCATTAACTTGGCTCGATACGGGTCAGCCTGGTACAAGCTCCTCTTCAATGCAGCGCTCACCTTGTTCCGTGTCGGACTGAGCGTGCAGCTTCTTCGCTCCCTGACTTCGGAGACCTCAGGCGTGACATGGCTGTTCACCCTGGCGTTGTCGCTGGCGCTCGCCGAGACGGTCAGCACGTCTGTGTTAACGGTGTTTGTTCGCTGGGCTGCTGGCCGCAAGACTCCCGTGGCCGAGATCTTGATCGCCTCGGGCCAATCGGTGGTGGGCGCTGCGATTGGCACGCTCGGAGTGATGACGGCCCAGCAGCACGTGGCTCTTCTGGTGCTGCCCGCAATCGTGATGGCGGTCATAGCTCAGACATCCCGTCAGCACGTCGCAGATCGACAGACCTACCACGATCTGCTGGAAGTCCATGGGTTCCTCAAAACCTTGTCGGGGCGAGACTCGGGCGACGTCGCTCAGCAAGGTTTGGAGGAACTGCGACGAATCATCAACGCCCGCTGGGCAGTGCTGACCGATTCGGCCGGTGTCCCGCTCGAAGGAGCTGGCGAGGTACCGGCTGACATCCGGAATCAACTGAAACAAGTTTCCGAGGGCACGATCGAGTCGGCGTCGTTTCTGCGAGCTTCGGTTTCGGGCGGGAGGTCGATCGTGTCCTGCCCACCATCGGCCGGGTCAGAACGGCGCGCTCGGCGGATCGTTTCAGCTGCCGCGGACCTTCTGGCAAATGCGATCGACCGTGCCGATCTCCAGCTACAACTTGACTTCGACGCGACCCATGACGCCCTTACGGGCCTGCTCGCCCGCAGTGGTTTCCTGCGGTATGCAGACCGCTACCTGCAAGAGCACGACGGTATGGGTTCGGTGCTCGTCTTGGACCTGGCACGGTTCGCAGAGGTCAACAACACGCTCGGATTCAAGGCCGGAGACATGCTTTTGCAGGAAGCCAGTCGACGCCTCGAAGATGCGTTGGGGACTGACGCCACTCTTGCCAGGCTCGATGGCGACTCATTCGCACTCTTCCTCCCGACCAACGATCGACGAGAAACGCTCGACGTCGCCAACCGAGTTCGTGCGGCGCTCCACGGCTCGGTGGACTTGGACGGGTTGGAACTGACCCTGATCGTCCGAGTTGGATTGGCGATCGGTCCAACGCACGGGACAACGACCGAACAGCTCCTGCGGGCAGCGGACGTGGCGTCTGAACTGGCCAGCGAGAGCCAGGCTCCGGTTGTCGTGTACCGAGCGGAAGCCGACTTGCACTCCGAATCCAAGCTCGAACTCCTCCATCAAATGCGTCGTGCACTAGATGCAGAGGCATTCGAGGTCTGGTTCCAACCCAAGATCGATACGATCTCGGGTCTCGTCGTCGGGGCCGAGGCTCTACTTCGCTGGCACAACGACGACAGATGGATTCCTCCCGACGAGTTCATTCCTGCAGCAGAAGCTGCAGGAATGATGAACGATCTCACCGACTTCGTCCTGCGGCAATCCCTTGAGGCCACTACCAGCTTGCGGAACGCTGGCTATCAGATCGGTGTGGCCGTCAATCTGTCGCCGTCGTCGCTCGACGATGCACACCTTCCCAGCCGCATCGCCTCGCAACTCCGTCAGTTCGACGTTCCCCCTCCATCATTGACCATCGAGATCACTGAATCGGTGCTCATGGGACGCGGCGATACGGTGACCGAGGGTCTGGATCGACTTCGGTCCTTGGGCGTTCGACTTTCGGTCGACGACTTCGGGACCGGCTACTCCTCGCTGCGGTACCTCAAAGATCTCGACGTCGACGAGCTCAAGCTGGACCGCTCGTTCGTGCAGGACCTTGCTGTATCCGACCGATCCGAAACCATCGCCCGAGCGGTCGTCGGACTCGGGCATAGTCTGGGGCTCCGAGTGGTCGCAGAAGGTGTCGAGACCGACGAGGCACGAGAAATCCTCCGAGAGATGGGCTGCGATGTGCTTCAGGGCTACTTGATCGGACGGCCGATGCCGCTGGAGGACTTCGACAAGTGGATGATGCGCTACACGCTGTCCATCTCGGCGAAGAAAAATGAAAAGGGCCGATCACTCTCGTGATCGACCCGAATTCGGACATCTTTGGCTTATAGCCAGCTGCCACCACGCATATGGTTCTCCCTTCCAAAGCATCGCGAGCGCCGCGTGTGGACATTCTTGTCCAGCGATAGGGATTATCCAAACTCGGTAGGAAGATTTCCCTGAATACTTTTCCTCGAATCTCGCTCTACGTGGCGAAGCGACAACACAGCGCCCAATCCAGCGACACAAGTGATAGCAATTGCAAAGATCACGTTCGCTTCGCGGATGCCGACGATGTCGGAAACCAACCCACCGATCAGCGACCCTGCCGAGAGTGAGATGAAAATGGCGCCCTGCACAACCGAGAAGATTGCGGCGCGCTCGGTGTCAGGCAGTCTTCTCCCGAAGACGATATTGGCCACCATCGACGCACCAAAAGCGATACCGACCCCGCCGTAACCAAGAAATGAGACGAGGTCTGCTCCACCGGCGGCAAACGCAGCGACGGCTCCAGCGCCGGCTAGAGCCGCAGCACCGAAACCGATCGACAGGAGCTGCCGGTCGCCGGGCTTGGTAGGGATGAACACCACCGTGATCAATGTCAGAAGCGGGATCATGGCGATCATGATCCCGATCCAGCCCTCCGAGAGGCCGACCGCCCTCCCGAACACGGGGGCTTGGGTCTCGATGGCCATGCCTGCGACCGTGAGCAGGGCTGCAACACCCAACGCTGTGGCGGAGAGTCGATCCCGGGTCAGGTACGCACGCGCCGCAGCAAAGGAGCCCGAGCGCTTCGTCCGCAACGTCTGACCCGAGGTCGAAACCCCACCGATCAAGAACGCCGATGCGAGGAACGTCAGTGCGTTGACGCCGAGGGTGCCACCTGCACCAAGGCTTGCGACAAGAAGACCTCCGACACCCCAACCGATCAGGGTCGCGGTTTGGTTGGCGGTATGGATCACCTTGACTGCGTCCGGATATTCAGCCTCCGATGTCACGTCCACGATGAGGGCCGACCGGTTCGACTCCCAGACCGGGTCGATGACGGCGACGACCGCGATCATCCCGAGCAACACCCACACCGGCGCTCTGCCAGCTCCCAGCGCAACCAAGCCGTAGAGCACAGCGCGCGACAGCTCACATCCGAAGAGAAGACGAACCCTGTCCATCTGATCCCCGAATGCAGCGAGATACTGCCCGGGCCCGAGCCACGGCAAGAAGAACAGCGCTCCGGCAACGCCAACGCCAGATGCAAGGCCGGTTTCGTCGAGAACAACAAACGCGATGGCCAGCCGAGCAGCCCAGTCACCGACCTGAGAGACCGCTGCCGCTGCCAGGATCCGGCGCACGGCCGAGTTCCTCATTACCTCGCGCATGAGTCGTCGACTGTAGTGGCCATCCTTGGTCGTGCCGGCCACCATCGCGCCCGGTGACTCTCGACGAGCTGTGTCGTCGAGCCGCCTCGCCACTCACTTCGTTCATCCAGCCCGAATTGCCACGCAAAATTCAACAGAACATCGCACCCACACCGGCTTGAAAGTAGCGTAGTACCAGCTCAGAGCGCTCCCAGAGCCCAAATGAGCCCTTCGACGGCTCGCCAGCCGAGATAGGCCACCAGGGCGACCACCATGAGCCAGAAATGCCATGGCGCACGAGCGGGTACGGCGACCTTCACATCTTCCATGTCCACAGCGTTTCCGCAGGTCGGACAGGTTTTTTCGGAGGTCAGAGCCGTCGGCGCTCGGTATTCGTCACAGCTGTCGCACCACGGCACTACCTCAGTATGGCGGTCCGTCTCTCAGCAACGACACCGAACTCTCCAAACAAACAGGTAAGACGAGCCGAGTTCGGACCGACTAACCTAAATGTATGGAACGCGTGGTGCCTCTCGCAGGCGCCCTGATCTGCGGAGTTGCCGCAGTCTTTTGGATCAGGGCCGCCCGAAGCCGCCGCCAGCTAGCTGACCGATTGGCTACTGAGGGCGCAGAGTCTGATCTGTGGCGCCTGGCCGATGCCGACTATCGGCGAGATATCGAGGCTGCGATCATCGCCGTCTTCACCGGCGCCCTCCTCGGGTTCTTCGGTGTGGTCGGGATCTCCTTTTGGCCCGGTGTGCTCAGCGGACTGCTGGCCATTCCCTCGATCCGGACCATCGCCCAGCGCAACCGAATCAACGAGGTGAGCCGTATCGCCGCAGATCGCTTCGAGATCGAGAAGCGGGCAAAAGAAGTCACCCAGCAGGCCAACTTGGCCCCCTACCACTGGGCAGCCCGTCTCGCCCCCAACAGCCTGCCCGAACTCAAGGGTTTTGAAATCGGCCAGGAATACAACCCCGGCGCAGGCGCCCTGGCCGGTGACTTCTTCGATGTCTTCCGAATCGACAACGACCGTGTCGCTGCTGTCATTGGCGATGTCACCGGACACGGAATTGAGCCGTCCATCACCGCGCTTCAAGCCAAGTATCTCCTCCGAACCTTCCTCATGCAGTATCGCGACCCGGGCCAGGCGGTCGAACAGTTGAACTCGCAGATGTCGGTACTCGAACGAGGTGAGGAGTTCATCTCGCTGTGTGTTCTGGTCTTCGACATTGAGGCCGAGTCGCTCCGCTATGCGTCGGCCGGTCACCCGGCCGCCTTTGTCTGGCACCACCAGGAGGTACGTCCCCTGGGCGCTACGGGACCGCTGCTGATGCTCGATCCGAGAGCCGTGTACCACTCGCGCGAGGTTCAGTGGAATTCTGAAGACGTTGCCGTCCTCTACACAGACGGACTCGCTGAGGCCCGTCGCGACGGCGTGTTGTTCGGCGAGGACGGGGTGGCCTCAATCATCCGTCGGGACCCGACCGCAGGTGTGGACGTGTTGGCGAAGTCACTGATGGAAGCGGCTCGAGACTTCAGCGACGGGCCGATCACCGACGACGTCGCAATCCTCGTCATCCGCCACGCGTAGTCGCGTTAGCGATTTCTTACGCGCAGTTTGATGGGGGTGCCAGCGAGGCCGAAGGAATCGCGGATCTGGTTTTCGATGTAGCGCAGATAGGTGTCCGGAATGGCTCGGTTGGTGAACAGCGTGAACGTGGGCGGATCGGTTGCGCCCTGAGTCGCGTACAGAATCCTCGCACCGTTGGGCGCTGCTTGAGCCGCCTGCGCCGCTCGGATCACGTCGTTGACCTTCTTGGTCGGGACACGGGTCTGATACGCATCGATCGCATCGAACAGGGACGGAAGAAGCCGGTCGATCCCTCGTCCAGAGAGGGCAGAGATTCGATGATGGGGCACGTCGGGCAAGAAGCTCAACTTGCGCTCCAGTTGCGCGGCGATCTGGTGTTTCTGTTCGGTATCGGTGATATCCCACTTGTTCAGCACAACCACGATCGGGCAACCGGCCGCATCCACTCGCTCGGCCAGTCGCTGGTCCTGGTGGGTGACACCCTCGGATCCATCGATTACGAGCAGTGCAACGTCCGCCTTGTCGACTGCGCTGAGGGCCCGAACCACGCTGTAATACTCGGTGTCTTCATCGATCCGGGATCGGCGCCGCATTCCAGCGGTATCGAGAAACCGAATCGGACCCTGTTCGGTCTCCACCACGGTGTCAACCGTGTCCCGAGTGGTTCCCGGCATGTCGTGCGTGACGCTACGTTCATCGCCGATCAGCTGATTGAAGAGGGTCGACTTGCCGACGTTTGGACGCCCCACGAGCGCAATGGAGAAGACCCGCTCTTCTTCGACCTCGTCGGACTCGTGTTGGTCTGCCGGTTCCGGAAGCTCGGCGGTAACGGCATCGAGGAGATCTCCCACTCCCCTGCCGTGCAGCGCTGACACCCCGAAGGGTTGTCCGAACCCGAGCGACATCAGCTCCCATAGTTCGTCTGCGTGTTTCAGATCATCGACTTTGTTGGCCACCACAAACACGGGGACTTCCAGTCTGCGAATGAAACGAACGAAGTGTTCGTCTTCATCGGTGACCCCGACGGTGGCGTCGACCACCAGCAGAATGGCGGAAGCATCGGCGATGGCCTGCTCGGATTGGGCGGACACCTTCATGTCGATCGTTGAACCCCCGGTCAGCCACCCTCCGGTGTCGACCAAGTCAAACTCACGACCCTGCCACTCGGCTGGAACCAGTTTCCGGTCGCGGGTGACACCGGGACGTTCCTCTACGATTGCCTCGCGACGGCCGAGGATGCGGTTCATCAGCGTGGACTTGCCGACGTTTGGACGCCCGGCAATGACAACTTTGGGTCTTGGATTCACGGCTGCAGCACCACAGTTCTCTCAAGGGTTCCGTCCAGCGCTTGCCGAAGTGCGATGCCGTTGGTCGGCACGATCTCGACTGGACGAGGAAGATCCGACGGGTTCAGGCCATCGAGGAACCTTCCGTTGGACAAGCACACATCGGGCAGGAGGTAGCGATGCCCTTCTGGCTCACGGGCGAGGGTGCGCTGTAGATCTTCGCCGACCATCAGTCCAGCGACTCCGATGTTTCCGCCGAAGAAGTCATTCGACACTTCGACAATCCTGACATGGGGCATCTCGGCGATGTGGGGGGCGATCACCTTGGCCCCGTAACTGGAGGTGAGCACACCGACCCGAGCCTGGCGCTCGGTTCGCCGTGTGGTGCCCAACACAACAGGCGTGGCGTCACGACCCTCGTGATCTCGGCCCAGGCGCGGGGCTCGGTACGCCAGGGCGGGGGCACCCTCCACCCAGGCAAAGAAGCCAGGCTGAGTTCCGGTGGGAGCGGTCACTTCACCGTCGAATTCGCGCTGGAAAGTGCGTGCCATCCCGATGCCGTCTTCATGAAGTTCAAAGTCTTCGTATTCGCCGGCTTCGGGAAAGGGAAGGTCGGCCAGGAGATAGTACTCGTCGGCGCAGAACACAAGCCGACGGCCCACGACCCGCAGGAATCGCTGCTGCCAGGCCTCGACGGTTCGGACCACTGAACGAGCTTCATCAGCGGTGTGGAAGCGCATCGTTTCCTCGGTTGAGAACTTGGACACCCCGAGCGGGACAATCGCCACTGAGGCCATGGTGGCGTAGCGATCCATGATGCCCCGCATCGTGCGTTCGAGCTCGTCGCCGTCGTTCACACCAGGACAAACCACAACCTGGCCGTGGACCTCGATGTCGTGTGCCAACAGTTCGTCGAGCCATCTGAGGCTCATCGCGCCCCGTCGGTTTCGCAGCATCAGCGATCTCGTGTCGGGGTCGGTGGCATGGATGCTCACATACAGCGGCGAAAGCCGGTCGGTCAGCACCCGTTCGAGATCTGCCTCGGTGAAACGGGTGAGCGTTGTGAAGTTGCCGTACAGGAAACTCAGCCGGTAGTCGTCGTCCTTCAGGTACAGCGACTTCCTCATGTTTGGTGGAAGTTGATAGATGAAGCAGAACGAGCAGTGGTTGTCGCAGGTGCGAACTTGATCGAATATCGCACTCTGAACTTCGATTCCGAGCGGCGCCCCCGAAGCCTTTTCGATCTCAACCGTGCGGGTGAG
>JBLYYW010000337.1:0-10090 GCA_048550155.1 Acidimicrobiales bacterium
CTCTCCTCTTGGGCGGCATCGGCGTCGGGCCCGATGTCGGTTCTGCTGGCGATTGGTGCAAGGTCAGCGACGGCCTTGGTGACCCTGGCCGGATTGCCCATGGCGACCATCCCCGCTGGGATGTCCCGGGTCACGACCGCGCCGGATCCGATCAGAGCGCCCGGTCCGATCTTCACGTAGGGAAGCAGCGTCACCCCGGCTCCGATCTGTGCACCCGCTCCGATATGAGGGCCGGCCATCACGTCGGCGCTGTCGTCGTCACCGGGATAGAGGTCGTTGGCAACCGTGACGCCGGGCGCAAGAAACGCATCGTCTTCGATGACTGTGAACTGAGCGACGTAGCAGTTCGAATGAATCTTCACTCGGTCACCGATGGTCGTCCCGTAGTCGATGACCGTGTTGCTCCAGATGCTCACATCGTCACCGATCGAGCACTCCTCTCGGACCGTGACGTTGTGACCGGTGGTCAACCCTCGGCCAATCGTGGATCCGCCATAGATGATGGTGTTCGACCGAAGTCGGGCGTCTCCCCCCATGTGGAGTTCGATTCGATCACCGCGCTCGGGCCCGTAGTTGATGACCACGTTGTGGTCAACGACGTTTGGAGGCTCATGCGTTGTCGGCATTGCGGTGGAAGGGTTTGGATCAGTAGCGGTCATCTCGCACCGTCTCCTCTGATGATGGCGAACGGTGTTTTGAGCAGAATTCCGAGATCTCGGAAGAAGCTCCATCGTTCGATGTAGTTGATATCTAGGTCGAGCATTTGGTTCATGGTGAGCATGTTTCGGCCCGAGGTTTGCCAGAGCCCGCTGCATCCGGGCACCGCCCGCACACGTTGTTGGTGATACGGGGAGAACATCTCGTGCTCCCACGGAAGGGCCGGCCGAGGCCCGGTCAGGCTCATGTCGCCTTTGAGGACGTTCCACAGCTGCGGTAGTTCGTCGAGGCTGAAGCGGCGAAGGACTCCGCCGATTCCGGTCACTCGGGAGTCGTTGAGTTTGTGAACACCGTCGCCTTCTCCGGTCTCGCTCTCGAGCATCGACTGGATGTAGGCACGATGTTCGCTGTCATCGTTGTTGACGGTCATGGTCCGGAACTTGAGGATCTCAAAGGTTTCACCGTGAAGGCCGACCCGCTCCTGACGGAAGAACGCGCCGCCGCGGCTCGTGAGTCGAACTCCCAGTGCGATCAGAATCAACAGCGGCAAGGTGATGAGCAGGAGCACGCCCGCTACGACGATGTCGACGAGCCGCTTGAAGAATCGGCCGACCCACGTTCCCACCGGCGGATATCTGCGTAGCGCTGCCTTGCGGTCTCCGCTGGGATCGTAAATGTCGATCGCAGGACTTTGGGGCATCGCCGTCCGGTGCAGGGTGAGGTAGATCGCCACGATTCCGACGAGGCCGCCAACCCCGGCACCGAACACCGCTGCTTTGAGCGGGGTCGGTTCGATCGGTTCATCGAGCACGAACGCACTCGGCGACAGACGTCGTGCCTGGGTGTCGACGCGTCTCTGGCTCCGCTGGGCGATTTCATTGAGCTGCAACGACAACGACGTCTGTTGGCGCTGGTTGCTGAGGAGTTCGTTCTGATAGTCGACCTGGACGTCACGTGTAAGGTCCGCCCGATCGGCCAAGAGTTGGCCCAGCCGTACCTCTTGCTCTCGCAGCTCGCTGATGCGTTCCTCAATCACAGAGATCTGGTCGACCGCATCGGGAAGTGGGTAGCGGGCGAAATAGTTGTCGATGACCGTGTCGACGATGCGCGTCGCCCGCTCCTGATCAGGGTCTGCGTACTTGACTCGGATGATCTGCGTGCCGCCGACCACCTCGACGCTGTACCACTTCTGGAACGTTTCATCGGAGATTCCCTCGACGAACGAGACGGATTTCCACAGGCTCGGGCTCTGCAATGACACGGCGACGGTCTCGGGATAGATGTCTGGATTGCGGGCCTCGATTTCTCCCACCGCTTGCCACACCTCGGTCTTTGCGGACTCGGCGAAGTAGGCACCCTGCGCGCCGAGGCATACGCACAGCACCCCCAAGACCAGCGCGCCGAAGACAACCCGCCACGGCGGGCGAATGTCAGCGGGTACGACCACAGTTGGCAGGGGGGCGGATCCCCGATCACCTGGTCGCCCCGGGCGCTGGTCTGGGGGTGCTGTGAGAACCATTGTCAGTCCTGGGATCCGTTGTAGGAAGCCTCTACGGACGCGAGAACTGCGCACACACGCTCGACCTCAGCCGGGGTCAGATGCGGATGCATAGGGAGCGAAATGATCTGCTCCGCCTGCTCCTCGCTGACTGGATGGGAGGGAACCTGTTCGGTTCTGAACGGTCGTTGAAGATGACAGGGAATCGGGTAGTGAATGCCCCACTGGATGCCCTCGGCAACCAGTGCCTCGCCGACAACCTCACGAGGAACGACAGTCGTCCGCACGACAAAGAGGTGATAGACGCTGCGGGCGTCTTCCATCTCGACGTAGGGCACGAACGAAGCGGGCAGGTGCTTGCGGTACAAGGCAGCTGCATTGCGACGGCCCTCATTCCAGCGATCGAGTTCAGCGAGCTTGATCCGCAGCGCCGCAGCCTGAAACCCGTCCAGGCGACTGTTGCGCCCCAGCACATCGTGTTCGTACTTGGATTCGAGCGAACGTCCGTGGTTGGCCCGACTGCGGATCGCTTCGGCCAAGTCGGCATCGTTCGTAGTGACTGCCCCTCCATCGCCGAGAGCGCCGAGGTTCTTGCCGGGGTAGAAGCTGAAGCCGGCCGCAATCCCGATCGAGCCAGCTCGGCGTCCTCGCCACGTCGCGCCATGACCCTGAGCCGAGTCCTCGATCACCTTGACGCCAACCGGGTCGCACACTCCCAGCACGTCGTCCATGTCAACCATCTGGCCGTAGAGATGGACAGCCATCACTGCCTTGGTTGCGGGTGTAATCGCCGGTTCGACGGTGGCACCGGTGATCAGGGCTGTCTCGGGATCGACGTCGACGAAAACTGGGGTCGCTCCCACGCGGGCCACGGCCTCAGCCGTGGCAATGAAGGTGTTGGCGGGCACGATCACCTCGTCCCCGTGACCTACACCCAGCGCGTCCAGAATCAGTTCGAGTGCGTCGGTGCCGTTTCCGACCCCGATGCAGTGTGCAGCATCGCTATAGGCAGCGAAGTCGGCCTCGAAGAGGTCGACATTCTTGCCTCCGATGAATCCGCTGGTCTCGATCGCTTGCGCCCATGCGTCGTCGAGCGCACCGCGGACTTGCGCGTGTGTGGTGTTCAGATCGAGGAACTTGATGGTGTTGGTCATTTCGGTTGTGCTTTCAGATTGAGTTGATGTGGGGTACTAGGCGTTTTGGAAGGGCGAGTCGGAGCCGTTGCGGTGGCCGTTCTTGCCATTGCCACCGTTGGTCGACGGGCCGGTGAGCTCCGCGAGCGAGGGTCGAGTGGGAACCCACGCACCGTTCTGGCGCTGGGACTCTTCTGCTGCGCACAGGACCGACACGACGTCGAGTCCGCTGTAGCCGTCGACCGGAGGGCGAGAGCTTGTGCGGATGGCATCGACGAAGCCGCTCAGTTCGAGTCCGAGTGGCTCCTTGAAGTCGACAAAAGGGGAGTGAATGTCGCCATGTCGGTAGGTCAGGGGGATCTCGGGACCGTCGCCGGTGACACCCCCTTCGGCCTTCACACCTTTGTCGTACAGCCGAATGCGCTCGTCAGCGTTCATGTCGTCGTACACCGCCATGGCGTTCTCGCCAACCACGGTGGTGCGGCGGACCTTCATCGGATCAAGCCAACTGACATGAATCGATGCACTGACGTCGATCTCGTCGTAGCGCATGTTCAGATAGGCGACGTCAGGCCGCTCGCCCATCAACTTGAGACCCCAGGCCGACACTTCCGTGGGACTGCTGCTCAGGACGTAGTTGATGATCGAAATGTCGTGCGGGGCCAGGTCCCACAGCACGTCCACATCGGGCTGATAGAGACCAAGATTCAGGCGAGCTGAGTTGATGTAGCGAACTTGACCGAAGGAAGGGTCCTGGGTCGCCTCCTTGAGACTCCAGACCGCGGCATTGAATTCGAAAGTGTGTCCGACCATGAGTCGAAGATCCTTCGCCGTGGCGATGTCGATCAGCTCCTGACCGTGGTGCACGGTTGTGGTGAACGGTTTCTCGACCATGCAGTGGATCCCAGCCAGCAGAGCCTGCCGAGCAATCGGATAGTGCGTAGTCGGAGGGGTAGCGATAACGAGCGCATCGACGTCATCGATCACCTCGTCCAGCTCTGCCACCGATCTGCGGATCGGGAACGAAGGCTCGAGCGCGGCGCGCTTGCCTTCATCGCGATCGATGAGTGAAACCTCGACGTTGGCGAGGGACGACAGCACGCGCACGTGCTTGGAACCCCAATAGCCGCAGCCGACTACGCCGACCCGAAGGTTGTTTGAATCATTCGCCTGAGTTGTCATTTTGCACGCCCTCGTTGTGCTGGTTGGGTTGATGTGTTCACCGATTGCCAATCGGGGATCGGCCGGAGGCCGGAAGGTCGCAGGCGGGTGAATCCGACGACGGATCGATCGGCGGCCATTCGCCACCGAGGAACTGGGGCGCATCGCTGCGCCAGAGCGAGACCGGCAGCGTCGAATCGCTGTCGGGGTTCAGTACCGGCCCACCATCGTTGGAGATGAACGTGGTCTCCTCGACGGATTCGTCGATGGTGACGCCCCCGGTTCCGAAGATGTTGCCGATGAAATTCTGGTCCTCTGAAGAGTCGAGTACGACGACGTGATCGAGCACACAGTTGCGCAGGAACGTGTTCGCTGGCCCTGCCGGCCCCCACCAGTCCCCCACTTCGATGCGGTCGACGATGTTGCCCTCGAACAGGTTCTTCTGCGGCCAGTGCCCGTGGAGGGAGATGTCCGCTCGCGGGCGACGGTCTTCATAGCCCGCCGATCCCCGGGCATGGTTATACGCGATCACGTTCCCGCTCGCACCGAGTTGGAGGATCAGCGCATGCCGCAGTTCGTACAGGGTGTTGTTCGCCACCAGGCAGCTCGTGGTGTGGCGGGACAGACTCACCCCGTAGGCCCGTCCGCCATCGCCGAAGTCAGTTGCGTCGTGGAACACCGAATTGGCAACCGTGCAGTTCACGGATTGCTCGATCCCAACATGAGCGAACGAAGTTCTCGTGCTCACGACGTCGTAGACCCAGGCATTGCGGGTGAATCGCAGCGAGATCATGTGGCCATAGCCCTCGTCTCGCCGCACGATCGTGAGGCTCTCGATGCCAACGTCTTCGACGGGCTGCACCGCCCGCACCCTGGCCCCGCGTTCGACCGAATACGAGCTGATCAGGGGAACCGCGGTCGTGAACGAACCCGAGTCATCACGCCCGGTAAGGGTGCTGAGCTCTCCTTCGGCACGCTCTCCCCACTCCACGTCCCACTTGGGTTTGGTGATGATGTCGTCGGTGTTCTCCTGCTCAATCTCCACCAGGGAGGTCTCTTCCGGAACATCGATGGTGAGTGCAGAGGTCCCGGCCTGGAGATCAGATTCCAGAGAGGTCCACTCTTCGTCGGCGGTACCGGAGGCAAGGATCCCGTATCCACTCTGATCATTCAGGTCGAGCTCGAGCCGCGTCGCCCTCCCTTCACCTCGAAGGGTGACGCGGGAAGCCAACCGAACCGAGTCGGTCAGTACGAATGTGCCCTCTCCGATGTTCACCACGCCACCACCGGCGTCGTGAGCTGCCTGAATCGCCAGATTGATCGCTTCGCTGTCACTCTCGCTGTCGTCAGGATTTGCCCCGAAGTCTTCGACATCAAAGCTGTCCGGCTGGTAGCTGACCGTGGCACCGACCGCGGACCAGACCGTTGTCGGAAGGCCTGCAAACCGGTCGTCTGGTGCCGGAATCGAGGGAACTCCGCTGTAGGAGACGATGTCCGGGGCGGTGTTCACGGGCTCGCCGCTGGCGCTGGAGCACGCTCCAGCTGAAAGTGCAAACGCAACGCCGACCAAGGCGGAGCGCGCACAGCGGCGATCGGTCCCGATCATTGCTCCCCGAGCGCCTTTCGGTACGCGTCAAGCAAGTTCCGGGTGCTGTGGTCCCAACTCAGAGGTCCATCGATTCGTTCGCGGCCGATCTGAGCCATCCGATCACGGCGATCGGGGTCATCGACCAGTTCGATGATTGCGTCGCCGAATGCCTCGGCGGTGTGGGCCTTGGCGTAGACCGCCGCATCGCCGGCCGAAACGCGGGACTCGGTGAGATCGAAGGACACCACCGGCAGGCCCATCGCCATGTAGTCCATCGTCTTGATCATGGTTGAGATGTCGTTGAGGGGGCTCTCCAAGTCCGGTGCCGCACCCACGTCAGCCGTGGCGAGGTAGTCGAGCATGTCGTCGTCGGGGATGAAGCCGGTGAAGCGCACGCCCTCGCCGAGGTTCAACTCGGCGTGCTGTTGTTGCAGCGCCTCGTAGGAGTCTCCAGTTCCCATCACGACGAACAAGATCTCCGAGCGCTCCCGCTCCTGGCGGACGTATCGGGCCGCGTCGAGCAATACATGAACGCCGTCCTGATACCCCATCGTTCCGACGAAGACAACCATGTGTTTGAACCCGTCCTTGAGGTCGGGTTTCGGAGCTCGAGGTTTGAACAAGCTGCGGTCGGGAGAATTTCGGACGGTGAAGACATCAGAGTCGGCTTTGCCACCGCGTCCAACCGCTCGCTGCCGATACGACTCGTTGGTCACGATCACCGCATCTGATGCTTTGTAGGTGCGGCGCTCCAGCCAGGTCAGCATCCGGCTGACGACATCAACTCGTTCTTCGTCGAACTTGCTCTGGTAGGTCTCGGGACTCAGGTCGTGCTGGTCGAAGATGAACTTCACTCCCAGCCTCCCCAGCATCCACTTGAGCCCGAAGAAGATGTCGGGAGGATTCGCCACATGCACCAGCTGGAAGGGCCTGCGTCGGTAGATTCGCAAGGCTTCTGCGTGGGCGATCAAGGCGGCCCAGCCGTATTCGAGCAGGAAGTCGATCTTGCGGGGTCCTCCAAAGGGCATCGAGAATCGACGGATGGCCACGTTCTCGAGAACCTCATCGGACTGAATCAGCCCCATTTTCTTGTTCTTGGGTCCCAGAACGGTTACGTCGTATCCGTTGCGTTCGAGCGCGCGGGCCTCATTCCAGACCCTGCGGTCGTGGGGTACTGCGGCGTTCTCTACGAGCAGCAGGACATGTGGTCGCTCGGTCACCACGCCACCCCCATGTAGTTGTCGCGAGACCGCACATCTTCGGGAAGCCGCACAAGGTCGAGCACTGGTTTCTGGGGGTTGGCCCGGATCAGCTCGACCAGTTCCGGGCTGCTCTTGGCCACCACGAGTACGTCGGAGTCAGCCACCAGTTCAACCAGCTCATCCAACAAGAGGCGGTTGAGGTGCGGAATCTCAGCCTCGATGTACGCCCGGTTCCCGCCGATCAGATCGGGGGCATTGACCTCGGCGTCATGGATGACACAGTCGAAACCTTTGCCCAGCATGCGCTCGACAACCTCGACGATCGGGCTCTCTCGAAGGTCGTCGGTCCCTGCCTTGAATGCCAGACCGGTGAACCCGATCCGATCCGGGTGCCACTCGATGAGACAGTCGATGACCCGCTGCACATGGATGCTGTTGCTGACCAGGAGGCTCGAAAGTAGGGGCACCGAGACGTCGGCGGCTTTGGCTGCGTGGTTGAGGGCACGAACATCCTTGGGCAGACACGACCCGCCGAACGCGAAGCCGGGACGCATGTAGGCGGCCGAGATATTGAGCTTGGTGTCTGAGCACAGAATCTCCATGACTCGGGCCCCATCGATGCCGAGGCTCTGAGCGACGACGCCAATCTCGTTCGCATAGGTCACCTTGGCGGCGTGCCAAGAGTTGTTGGCGTACTTGACCATCTCGGCCAATCGCACGGGCTCGACGATCCGCTCGGCCTCGATGCCGTCATACAGCGACATGACGAGTTTGGCCGTCGTCTCATCGTCGGCGCCGACCATGATCAGCGGCGGCTCCATGAAGTCGGCGACGCCCTGACCCTCGCGAAGGAACTCAGGATTGACCGCAACCCCGCACCCATCACCCAAGGTCCTGCCGCTGGTTTCGGCCAGGATGTTTCCGGCGATGTCGGCGGTTCCGGGCAGCACCGTGCTACGAATCACCAGGACGTGTTGACCATCCCGATGTGATGTGCGAAGGGCGCTGCCGATATCAGCAGCGACCCGCTCGATGTAGGTGAGGTCGATATCGCCATTGGCCCGGCTGGGGGTGCCGACCGCAACCAGGGAGATGTCGGAATTGTGAACGGCCTCCGCTGGGTCGGTCGTCGCCCGCAACCGTCCGGACTCGAGGCCCGCAGCGAGCAGCTCGGGAACACCAGGCTCCAGAACCGGGCTGGTGCCGGCATTGAACTTGGCAACCTTCTCCGGGCTGGTATCGACGCCGATTACGTGGTGACCGAGTCCGCTGAAACACGCGGCGGTAACCGTGCCGACGTATCCGAGGCCAAAGATTGCGATGTTCATACTGCTACTTCCGTGATTTCTTGGTTTGCCGAACTGAAATGGGGGGTTGTGGGTCGGGTCAGGATCTGCCGGGCGCTGAGCTCGAGAGACAGCAGGGCGGTGAGCTGACGGCGATGGTTCCGCCGGCCCGACACGTGTTCTTCGATCAAACTGCGGAGCAGCCCACGGTCGAGGATGGAGGAACAAAGAGACTCGGGGTCGAGGACGTTTTCGTGCAGCAGCGGGGCGAAGTCGGCCGCGAACCACTCGTCAACGGGGGTGTCGAACCCTCGCTTGGTTCGATACACCAATTCCTTGGGCAGCATTTTCTCGGCCACCAATTTGTGAACGTACTTCCCTTTGCCCATCCGAAGCTTGAACGAGGGTGGGAGGCTTTCCACGAAATCGAAGAGCTCACGATCGAGGAACGGCACCCTGGCCTCGACCCCGTTCGACATGGAGAGCTTGTCGCCGTAGAAGAGCAGGTCGTCAGCGAGGGACATGCGGCTATCAACGTGAAGCAGCTGGCTGAAGTGGTCGAGATGAGCCACCGGCTCCTGCCAGTATCGAATTGCGTCCTGGGGCGTAACCCGAGCCCGAGTGAGCGCTCCGTGTGCATTTGCGTTGATCTGCTCCGGGCTGAAGACCTGGTGTATGGCGGCGAAACGCTCGACGGGATCCGGCTCCCCGAGCGATGCGGTCGCTCGGCGCAACCGTGCGCCGCCGGGCACGTGGTTTGCTCCTACAGACGCTGCGGTCGAGCCGAACAACCACCGCGCCTTGGCGCCGTAGCGCTCGCCGATGTAGCGGTGATAGCCAGCCCATGGTTCATCGGCCCCTTGACCGGTGAGCACCACCTTCACGTGTTTGGAGACCTCAGCCGTCAGCATTTGGAACGCGAAGGTGCTCTGGGACAGGACCGGCTCCTCCATATGCCAGAGCGACTGTTCGAACACCTCGGGGAAACTTCGCGGCTTGATTCGAATTTCGTGGTGGTCAGTGTTGAACATTGCAGCCGTCCCGGCAGCCTGCCGAGCCTCATCCATTGCGAAGTCGTCGCCGAAACCGACCGTGAAGGTCGAGAGCTGCTGATTGGTCCGATCGCTCGCTGCGGCCAAGATCATCGCCGAGTCGACGCCTCCGGAAAGGAGGATCCCGACCGGGACATCACTCACCATCTGGCGCTCGACTGCGGCCGTGGTGAGCTCGTGACAGACTTCAACCGCTTCATCAATGGTGATCGACGTGTCGATCTCGGTAGTTGGGACCCAGTAGCGCCGAAGGCGGGAGCCGCTTCGATCTGAGACGAGGGCGTGTCCCGGCGGGAGTTTCTTCAGCCCCTCTACCAGAGTGTGTGGTGCGGGGACGTAGCCGAAATGAAGGAACAACCGGAGGCCATCAGGGTCCAGCTCGGTCCGAACCTCAGGATTGGACAGAATGGCTCGCATCTCAGAGCCGAACAGCATCCTGGTTCCCGAATCCAGGTAATACAAGGGCTTGACGCCAAGGTGGTCCCGAGCCAGGAGAAGACGTTCTTCGTCCTC
>JBLYYW010000338.1:0-8651 GCA_048550155.1 Acidimicrobiales bacterium
GAGGATGACCGCCTCGGGCCGCACGCATGCCTGCAGTTCTCGGGTGTGGAGATCCTGAAGGTAGGGCCCGGTTGCGAGGAGTACGGAACCAGCGTCGACCTCGCCTGAGACCGTTGTGATTCGCCAACCTCCACCGGGTACCGGGTCGAGTTCGGTCGCAACCTCAGATCGGATCTCAGCTCCCGATTTCTCGGCCGCGACTATCTGTGCACGTGCCATTTGTCGAGGGTCGATGAAACCGGCGGGATCGGGCTCTGTCAGCAACGTCCAGCCAGCAGGGAACCGATAGGCACCGACACTCCCCGCCTCGTCAACGGTGCCGATCGACACCGGCAACTCGAGATCTCGAACAACCTGAACCTGGTTGGCGATCCCCTCGGAATCGTTGCGGACAAAGATGAGACCGGCGGGACGATGGAATTCGATTCCTGATTCGTTTGCTATGACGGGGTACTGATCGATGGCGCGGCTTGCGAGGACTGCCCATTCCTTCCGAGCATCCAGTCGGCGTGTGATCCGGCCCGAGTCGTAGTGGCTGGCATACGGACCGTCGTGATCGGCCCAATCCGCAGGTTCGCCAGGCCCGATTCCCATCAACTCGACTCCGGCGGTGGCCAGGTGTCGAGTTGCGGCGGCCCCGACGAGACCCAACCCGACCACAGCCACGTCGACGCGAACTCCGATCACACGCTGCATCGTAGTTGCACCGGCTGAGGCCAGGTCAGGAACTGTCGATCCCCTCCAACGGCCAGTTTGAGATCCGTCCGTTACACCGTTGACCGAGCCCCGGCCTGGTGATAGGTCAGGAAACGGACCACGAGATCGACGACCTCGTCGCGCCGCTCCCAGATCACCATGTGACCAGCACCATCCAGCATGTGGATCTCTGCTCGGGGAATTCGGTCGGCCAGCTCCCGCACCCATCGAGGCCAGATGAGGCGGTCATGAGTGCCGCCGATCACGATCGTCGGCACGTCGATCGTTCCGATCCGATCGAGCAGGTCGTGGTGTGCGAGTGCCGAGGTGGCGCCGGCTCGTACGTCCTGGGGAACCATGCGGCCTGAACGAATGGCGGTGTCGATCATGTGAAGGCTGGGTCGTTTGCCAAAAACGACGAGCCCGGCCGGCACACGCAGACGCTTCTCGGACGGAACGAGCCACTCAGGAATCGGCAGTCCGCTGAGACTGAACCCCAACGCCGAGCCCCGCACAACGAGCGACGCGGCAGTAGCGATCAGGATCAGCGTCGAGACACGTCTCTGCAAGGCCTCCGGTTGGTCCACGGCGTAGGCCATCGAAGCCATCCCACCCATGGAGTGACCCATCACTGCGGTTGCATGGATATCGAGTTCCTCGAGCACATGACCAAGATCTGCCCCGAGCCGAGCCGACCCATACCCGGCGGAACCGGTGGTCGACTGGCCGTGCCCGCGCTGCTCCACAGCCACGAGTTGATACCCCGCCTCGAGGAGCTTGGGTGCCATCGGCCCCCAGTCGTGGCGTGAACCGGTGAGACCGTGCACGCAGACGATTGTTGGGCCGTCGCCGACGGTCACGGTGGAGATCTCAGCGCCGTCAGGCAACCTGACGGTTCTGCGCAGCCCTTCAGGAAAGGCAACCGGCTGCCCGTTCAGCGGGTCGGGATTCGAAGCCCACCGGGCCAGCAGGCGCTGGCGGGTGGCTGTTGTGGCAACGACAGCTCCTGCACCGATCGCTCCAAGGACCCATTTCCTGCGCTCCATCGGGTCAGGCTAGGTCGATGCCCTGATCATCGCCCAAATTCTGGGAGTCCGGTTGACCACCACGCCGAGAAGGATTAGGCTATGGGAGCGCTCTCATGGAAAGGGAGATCCGTTGCAGCGTCTGAATCTGGAGGAGATAGGAAGGTTGGCGGGGGTCTCCCGTTCGACCGTCTCCAGAGTCGTCAATGGCGAGACCAACGTCAGCGAAACCGCCAGGCAACGGGTCGAGGAAATCATCGCCGAAACCGGCTATCGACCCCATGCCGCCGCACGCTCTCTCGCTTCCAATCGCACCGGTGTCATCGGCCTGGTTATTCCCAGTGCGGCAGAGACCCTGTTCGACGACCCGTACTTCGGTCGGCTCATTCTCGGAGCGACCGGTGCCAGCAACTCAATGGAAACCACGCTGGCGCTGTTCCTGTTCGATCACGAGTCTGACGAAGCATCCATCATCCCCCGCGTGATCGGGTCAGGCCTCGTCGATGGAGTCATCGTCACCGCGGCCGAGATCGGCGATCCCGTGACCGATCACCTTCGACGCACGAGTCTTCCCTTCGTCGTCGTCGGTCGGCCGCACGACCCGAAGATCAGGTTCTCCGTCGACGTCGACAACCGAGGCGGCGCACACAAGGCGGCAACCCATCTGGCGAAGCTTGGTCGATCCCGGCCAGCACTAATCGCTCCTCCGTCAAACACCACCGCCGGAATCGACCGAAGGATGGGCTTCCTCGACGGGTTGGCCGAGAACGGCCTCGACATCGCAGGCCGCACCGCTGAGGGCTCCTGGACCGAATCCTCCGGCAAAGCCGCCATGACATCGCTGCTGGCCAGCGAGCCCGACTCGGTCTTCGTCGGCTCTGATCGCATGGCCGTTGGCGCTCTCCGAGCACTCCGCGAAGCCGGTCTCAGCTGCCCGCACGACATCGCTCTGGTGTCTTTCGACGGGCTCATTCCTCCGGACCAAACCGCACCGCGCCTCACCTCGGTCGCCCAACCCGTGACCGACGTCGGCCGCCAGGCAGTCCTGCTCCTGAAGGCCGTCATCGACACGCCAGACCACGACGCCGAACGCATCGTCTTCGAACCCACCCTGATCGTGCGCGAGTCGTGCGGCGCTGCGGAAGTGGACTCATGAGCGGTATCGCCGGGGCCACGTCTCCACGCCCAGTCTTGGGAGCGCTCCCAAGTCGTCCCGAAGCCAACATGGAACATTTTCTTGTGCCTGTTGGTGGGAGCGCCCCCAGAAAGTCTCTGCGGCCTACCGCCGCATGTCAGATCGGACCGGTACTCGGTCACGAAACGCGTCATACGACGCTTGCCTTACCAAGGAGAGGAAACACATGAACAAGCTACGACTGAGGGGGCTACTCGCCTTCCTGTTCGCGTTCGCCATGATCGCTGCGGCGTGTGGCAGCGGAAGTGACGACGCATCAAGCGACGACGGGGGTTCGAGCGACGACTCGAGCAGCTCGGACGACTCGAGCGACGACGGCTCGAGCGACGACGGCTCCAGCGACGACGGCTCCAGCGACGACGGAGGCGCAGGACTCGAGGGAACCCTCCGAGTGCTGATCCACCAGAACCCACCAGGGGTCGAGTTCATGGAGAACTTCAACTCCGAGTTCGAGGCAGCCAACCCCGGCGTCTCGATCGACATGACCGTCGTGAACGCCGACGACATCCCAACCGTCAACCAAACCCGTCTGACCGCCAAGGACATCGACGTCACCACGATCAGCGTGACAGGCTTCGCCAACGCGGTACAGCCCTTCATGGAGGGTGCAGATTCGCCCTATTGGCAGCAGCTGATCGAAGCTGGCCTGCTGATGGACCTTTCTGGTCAGCCCTACCTGGCAAACTATGACCAGGCAGCTATCGACGGATCCAGTTTCGACGGTGGCACCTATGCGCTCAGTCTCGGCCGCACCTCCTACAGTGGCATGTTCGTCAACGAAGACATTCTGGCCGACGCCGGGGTCGACATGCCCACAACGTGGGACGAACTCGTCTCGGCCTGTGAAGCGGTCAAGGATGCCGGCTCCAAGTGCGCCGTCGCCGGCGGCCAGGATGCCTGGCCCGTCTTCGTCGGCACCTACGGCCTGCTCGGTGCGCTCTATCCCGATCAGCCGGCTCTGGTAGAGGGCCTGTGGGATGGTTCGGTCAAGTGGAACGACGACCAGGGCAACAAGCTGTTCGAACGCTACGAGTACTACGCCAACGAGATGCTCGACGCAGAATCTGCCGGTCTCACCGGTGACTCCGCGGCCCAGCGCTATGCGGTCGGCGATGTCGCTTTTGGCCCGATGGGCGCTTGGAACGCCGGCGTGGTCACCGACAACGCCTCCTTCGAGTGGGAATACATCCCATTCCCCGGTAGCGACAATGCTGCAGACAACCAGACCCTGTTCGGCAAGGACGACATGAGCTTCGCGGTCGCAGCGGACACGCCAGTTGCCGACCTTGCACACGCCTACCTTGCGGCCTTCTCCGAGCCTGACAACTACAACGCTTTCGCCAACGCCACCAACTACTTGCCAACTCAGCCGACGGCAACGTTGGACAGCGCACTCGGTGAATCCATTGCACCGATCCTCCAGGCGGGGAACTTCGCCATCGGATTCGAGCAGCTGTTCGTCGGGCCGAAGGGCGCAGGCCAGTGGGCCAATGCCAAGGACGGCGCTCTGTGGCTCTACAACGGCGACTTCACCGACCCGGCCGAAGCCGCCAACCAGGCCCAGGCCGACCTCGAGTCCGGCCTCGCAGGCTGATCTAACTATCTGAGGTATCTGGTGCGGGGCCTCCGGGAATCGAAGGCCCCGTACCAGATACAGCAAGTACGTCACAACGATTTCAAGGGGAACAAATGGCAGCATCAACGCAGCAACAACTGTTCGGTGGAGGGCGACAACGGTTGTATCCGTGGCTACTGCTCCTACCGGGACTGGGCTTCTACCTCCTGATCGGGGTCGGCCCTTCCCTCGCGACGGCCATCTACTCATTCACCGACGCCACCGGCATCCGTGGTCTCCCGATCAGCTGGGTTGGGTGGGACAACTACGACGAGTTCCTGTTCGCCGGAGCGCGGTCGCGGGACAACCTCGACGCGCTGTATCGGACCCTCATCTTCATGGCGCTGGTGACCACGGTCCAGTTCGCCCTCGGCCTCATAATGGCGATGCTGGTGAACCAGCAGCTTCGCGGGCGTATGGTCTTTCGCACGCTGTTCTTCATTCCCGTCATCCTGGGCGTAGCGGTCCAGGGTCTGATGTGGAAACTGTTCCTACGCCCCGGTGGCGGCCCGATGCACGACCTCTTCAGTCTCTTCGGCATCGAGTCGCAGTTCCTCGGAGGCCCAAGTGCGTTCTACTGGGTCATCGTCGTGCAGGTCTGGGCCAACGCCGGGTTCACGATGGTTATTTTCCTGGCGGGAATGCAGACCATCCCCGCCGATCTCTATGAGGCAGCGTCGGTCGACGGCGCCGCCGGCTGGCAGCTGTTCAAAAACGTCACCTGGCCCCAACTCACACCGGCGGTCAACACAAACTTCCTCCTCAACATCGTCGGGTCGCTCCAGGCCTGGATGCTGTTCCTGGTGCTCACCGGGTACAGGAACGGGACCAACGTGCTCGGATATGTGGTCTACGCCGAGGCGTTCGGCCAGACGGCCGCCAGTTCATTCCGCCAGGGCTACGCCGCTGCCGCCTCCATCGTGTTATTTCTCCTCGTACTGGCGCTCGGGATGGCAGCAAACGCTGTGGTCTCGCGGCGTGAAAGGAAGTACATGTCATGACCGTGCTGACTGAACCGATCGTCCAGGCGGCGCTCCCAAACTCCGGCCGAACCAAGCGCCGTCGTCGCCGTCCGAAGCTTGGCTCCTATGCGATCCTGTTGCTCCTGGCAGCCTTTTATGTTGGACCGCTGCTCATCCTTATCTTTGCGTCGATGAAAACGCTGCCTGAGTTCTTCAAGGATCCGACTGGCATCCCTGGGAGCCTCACCTTCACCAACTTCACCGACGCCTGGGGCCTCGCCAATTTCCCGGGCTACCTCATCAACTCGCTGATCTACACGGTCGTGGCCACAACGTTGTTCGTGCTCATGTCGATCTTCGTTGCGTTCCCGATCGCCCGCGGCTACGTGAAGGGCGCTGGTGCCCTGCTCACCCTGTACGTTGTGGCGCTGTTCCTGCCGCCGGCCCTGATCCCGCAGTTCCAGCTGATCCTGAACCTCGGCTTGTTCAACACCCGCATGGGCTACATCCTGCTGTTCCTCATCAACCCAATCGGATTGATCATCCTGGTGAACTACATCAAGTCGATCCCTCGGGAACTCGACGAATCGGCGGCCATGGACGGCTGTGGCTACTTCCGGTTCGTCTGGTCCGTTGTCATGCCCTTGATACGCCCTGCAATCGCCACGGTGACCGTGCTTCACGCCATTGGGATCTGGAACGAGCTGATCCTCGCAACCGTCTATTTGACCAATGAGGATCTCTACCCGATCACCCGTGGTCTCATCGTCTTCGAGGGCGTCTACGGCAGCGACTGGCCCAAACTGGCTGCCGCCGTGTTGATGCTGATGGTGCCGATGCTGGTGCTGTACATGTTCCTCCAGCGCTACATCATCTCTGGTCTGACGTCCGGTGCGGTCAAGGGCTGACCTCGATGCACAAAACAAGGTGGAAAATTGCGGTGCTGGCCGTCGCCATGACGGCCAGCGCGTGCGGCGGCTCCGACGATGCTGCATCGGTCAGCGAGGCGACCACCACGACGGCACCGGAAACGACAACGACCGCCGCTCCTACGACGACCATGAAGCCGACGAGCACTCTCCCGCCGGTCACTGCGCCCGACCCGATTCCGCCTGAGCCACCGCCCGGCATGGAGCTGGTGTGGAGTGACGAATTCGACGGTGACGCCGTGAACCTCGACAACTGGACCTACGACATAGGCGGCTGGGGTTGGGGCAACGGCGAAGCCCAGTACTACACCGACCAACCCGAGAATGCCCGACCTGAGAACGGGGTTCTCGTCATCGAGCTTCGAGAAGAGCGGATCGAGGACAACTCGTTCAGCTCGGCTCGCCTGAAGACACTGGGTCTACAGGAGTTCCAGTACGGGCGAATCGAAGCCCGGCTCAAGGTTCCAGCTGGAGCGGGCACCTGGCCCGCCTTCTGGATGCTCGGTGCCAACTTCGAACAGGACTCGCCCGACCAGGAACGGAACTGGCCCTTCGTGGGAGAGATCGACATCATGGAATACACCGGGAAGGAACCCGATCTCATCCTGGGCACCGTGCACGGTCCGGGATACTCCGGCGCCGGGGGCAAGTCCAAGTGGTTCCGCCAGGAGTTCGACATCGCCGACGACTGGCATACCTACGCCGTCGACTGGAGCGAGGAACGGATCCAGTGGTTCTTCGACAACGAGATGTACTTCGAGCTCAGACCCGAGAATGTGGGCCAGCGGGAGTGGGTGTTCGATGCGCCGTTCTTCATCATTCTCAACCTGGCCCACGGCGGAACGCTCGGCGGCGTTATCGATAGCGAGCTCAAGTATCCGATCCAGTATCTCGCTGACTACGTCCGGGTGTACCAGCCAATCAACGCGGGGTGACCATGACCGACACGACCGAGCTTCCGGACGGCGATTTCGTCGTCGAGGGCGACACCGAGTGGTTCCGGATCGACAACTACGACCAACTTGACCCGTTTCTGATGACGCTGGTGACCTCCGACGACCAGTGGATGTACGTGTCGAGCAGCGGCGCCCTCGCCGCCGGGCGCCACAGCGCCGAACATTCCCTGTTTCCCTACGAAACCGACGATCGACTCCATCGAGCCGGGGGGTCCACCGGACCATTCACTCTGATCCGCACAGGAGATCGACTGTGGGAACCGTTCTCAGCGGCCACTCCCCTGAGTGTGGCGCGGCGATCGGTGGCGAAATCAGTGGCCGGAGACCAACTTCGTTTCTCGGAACATCACCCCGAACTCGGCTTGACCTTCAGTTACACCTGGGCCGCCGCTGGTGAGTTCGGCCTCGTCCGCCGCTGCGAGATCACCGCCGATCCTGATCAGCCACCGACAACGGTGGAGGTCCTCGACGGGCTGGTCAACATCCTGCCCGCCGGTGTCGAGCTGGTCTCACAGCAGATGACGAGCACCCTCGTGGACGCCTATCGCCGTTCCGAGCTGGTCGCTGGATCGGGTCTGGCGCTGTTCACGTTGGAAGCGCTGGTAGCTGACAAGGCCGATCCTGCAGAAGCGCTCTTGGCCACAACAATCTGGAACTTCGGCCTCGACGATCACACCGTGGCCCTCTCCGAGAACCAGACCCGCGCCTTCCGGTCCGGCAGCGCACTCGAACCCGAACACCTCGCCGTCGGCCGAAAGGGCGCCTACCTGGTGTCCACCGAAATTACAGTGCATCCGGACGCGCCGGCGAGGTGGGGTCTGGTCGCCGACGTCGGCCAGGACCATCTGGACATCTCCGAACTGCAGCACCGTCTCAGCTCACCCGACCTCGTCGCCGACGTCGAAGCAGCCATCGAAGACTCACACCATTCACTGCTCGAAATCGTTGCCGCCGCCGACGGAATCCAGCACACCACCGATCGGCGAGCCACCGTTCACCATTTCGCCAACATGCTGTTCAACTGCATGCGGGGTGGTTCGTTCACAACCGACCATCGGGTGGAAGTCGCCCGCGTCGACCGGTTCATCGCCAGCCGCAATCACGGCGCCCATGCCCGTTTCGGTCCGATCGCAAAATCCCTCGAGCCGGTCGTCGAGATCACGACGCTGCGTTCGGCCGTCAAGGCCGATGTCGACCTGTCTCGCCTGGTAAACGAATACCTTCCGCTCACATTCAGTCGCCGGCACGGCGACCCCAGCCGACCGTGGAACAA
>JBLYYW010000339.1:0-3188 GCA_048550155.1 Acidimicrobiales bacterium
CGTTGAGTGTGGTCTGGCGACGCTTTTTCGGCGGGGTCGTCGGTACTTCTACTTGATGGCGGGAATTCGCAGGACCTGGCCTACGAAAATCTTGTTGGGGTCCTTCAGCATTGGCTTGTTTGCCTCGAAGATCACCGGGTACTTGTGGCCATCGCCGTAGTACTTGTCGGCCAGACCCCACAGGGTGTCACCCCGAACTACTGCGTGCATGTCGGACATCTCGCCCGGCTCGGCCACGTCGATGGCGTCCTTCACCTGGGAGACACCGTCGGTGTTGCCGATGGCGAGGATGATCTTCTCACGGGTTTCCTGGTCCGCAACCATGCCCTCGACCTCGGCAACGCCGTCGTCGAAACGCACGTCGAGGTTGTCGACCTTGAAGCCCATGTTCGTCACGAACGTTTCGAGCCCACGGGCTTTCTTCGCTTCGGCCATGCGCTCCTTCATGTCAGCCTTTTTGGCTGCCTCGGCCTTGTTCTTCGACAGGCGTTCCTGGACTTCCTTGGCCCGCGACTCGCGCGCCTCATCCTTGGCGTCTTGCTCCGCCTGGGCCTTGGCCTCCTCTTCAGCGGTGGATTCACCGATGCCAACCTTGGCTCCAGCATCCTTTACAAAATCAAATACGCCCATTTTCTGCCTCCTAAGCAATCATTCGAACGTCGAACGAATCGAACCATAGGCGCGAACCACACCAAGAGCCACCTGTCGACGGGCCACCAGTCGCTACTGTTCGACGTGTGAATCCGCTGGCCAGCCTTCCCGACACCCCCAACGAACGCCGCGCAGCCCTTCGGTCCGTGCTTCTCAACAAGGGTGTCACCAAACTCGATGCACCGGTGGAACTCTCCTCAGGTGCGATGTCCCGCTACTTCATCGATGGCAAGAAAGCGCTGTGCGTCGGGGCAGACCTTGCGTTGGCCTGCACGTGCATGATGGACCTGTTGGCCGAACAGTTGATCACCGCCGATGCCGTGGGGGGTCTCACGCTCGGCGCCGACCAGTTCTCACATGGCGTGGCAATCGTCGGGGGTCTCGAGTGGTTCGTCGTCCGCAAGCAGGCCAAGGGGAGGGGCACCAACAAGTTCATCGAAGGCGCCGATGTGAACGGCAAACGTGTTCTGCTCGTCGATGACGTGATCTCCACCGGCGCCTCCAGCTTGGTAGCCGACGAACGGATCCGGGCCGAAGGTGGCACATCGGTGCTGGCCACAACTCTGGTAGCGAGGAGCGACGAACCCGCCGAGCGGTTTGCTGCAGCCGGGATCCCGTTCGCTCCGTTGTTCACCTATGTCGATCTCGGCCTTCCCGCAGTGGGAACCGAGTGATCATCCGGCCGAACCGGAACCGGGCATGACCGACGACGGCCAACTCGGATCTCGCCAGGTGGGAGTGGGACCGCACCCTGAACCGTGGCCAACCGATCAGCGGTTCGACCCTCAGCTTCTGGCCGAAGGCGACCGCCGGAACGTGATCGACAAATACCGCTACTGGACCGTCGAGGCGATCGTGGCCGATCTCGACACGCAGCGCCACCCGTTCCACATCGCCATCGAAAACTGGCAACACGACCTGAACATCGGAACCGTGGTGCGGACGGCCAATGCCTTCCTGGCCGCCGAGGTGCACATCGTCGGCAAGAAGAAGTGGAACCGCCGGGGGGCGATGGTGACCGACCGCTACCAGCACGTGCGCCATCACCCCGACCCCTCCGACCTCGCCCGGTTCGCGGCCGAACACGATCTGACGATGGTCGGAATCGACAATCTTCCAGGGTCAACCGACATCGATGCCAGGCCCCTCCCCCACCGCTGCATCCTCGTGTTCGGTCAGGAAGGCCCCGGCCTCAGCGAGCAGATCCGCCCGTTCCTGGATGAATGCCGATCGATCCCTCAGTTCGGCTCGACCCGCAGCATCAACGCCGGGGTTGCTGCCGGCATCGCGATGCACACCTGGATCAGGACCTACGCCGTCGACTGATTCCTCTGGCCCCGACGTGAGTAGTTGCGAAGCACCTGTTCGAGCACGCCGGCAAGTACAAGTAGCCCCACGAAGACCGCTACCCACCGCACGATCCTCCACACGATCTCGGGGACCGCGGTTGGAGCGTCGGTGGTGAGCTCGGTCAGGAACAGGGCAGAGAGTTCCTCGGGGGTCCCGTCGGTTTCTCGCACGACACGCAACGCACTCAATCGCTCGCTGTCGAGGGCTTCGCTCGTCTCGGCCTCAACCTCACCCTCCAGCCCGAACCCGATGACCGCGTCGAACTCGCCGCCTTGCTGAACCCGCAACACAAACGAACGGAGCTCGGGTAGCGGATCGAGCGGGATCACGACGGCCATCTTGTAGCCCAGGCGCTCGGCCTCGTTCACCGTTTCCACCAAGGCCTCACGATCGATGTCGTTGTCTCTTGTGTTGTGTACGAACACACCGTCTCGTCGCAGTGCCGCAATCACACGGCTGGGCTGTTCGGCCGCCGCCGGCGACGAGCCAAGAACGAAGCTGGGCAGAAGCATGGTCACGATCAGCGCCGCGGACAGAACGGTTGCCGAGACAGTCGACGGCCTGTTTCGGCTGGTTTGCCTCGACCGTTCCTTCACCTATTCGATTGTTCCACACGGCCCGGCGTGTGAGGCGCAGGCACGGGTTGATTGTCCCGGTTCGAGCTCGCCGGTACAGCTACTTCTGCTGGGACAAGAACCATTCGCGGCTCTTGTCGTGGTCCACATCCGCCTGAAGGAACGCCCGGAATGCGTCTTCGTCGTTCTCCGACCGAGCCTTCAACGCCTGTTGCGGCTCGACGGCTGTGTCGGCCTCTGGCTGATCGTCCGGCTGGTCGGTCGACCGTCGCTTTGCGTTCTTGGCGTCGAGCGCACGTCGGTTTTCGTTTGCGATGTTCGCGGCCGCCGAGCGGGCCCTCGCTACCAGATCGACCTCGGGTTCCACCGCAGCTCCAGGCTGGAGCTGGGCTTTGAAGGCCATCAATTCTACCTTCTCTGCGCGAAGGGTTTCGAGTTCGGTCCGCAAGGCCTGAAGGTACACCTCGAGCTGACGCCGCTGATCGAGCAAACGTTTGGTTTCGGTACGCACGCTATTCAGCTCGCGCAGAACCGATCCGACGTGGTCGGCGAGATCGTCGGTCGCACGTTTTCGTTCGACTGCCAGCCGGGTCGACGATTCCTTGGTAATCA
>JBLYYW010000340.1:0-16715 GCA_048550155.1 Acidimicrobiales bacterium
CGAGGGCGGGCAGCTACAGGCGCAGGGGCGTCACTGCTGAGGGGCTGGTACAGCGAAACGTCGGTCATGCCGACACCTCCTCGAGCTCGGGGGAGACCTCATCACTGGGGCCGCTGAGATCCATGTCGAGCAACGGGTTGGCCGAGGACACCGACGGTTGGCTGTCAAAGTTGCCATAGGGCGGAGGGGAATCGGTCATCCATTCCAACGTGGTGCCCGTCCAGGGCTCGGACTGAGACTCGGTTCGGGTGAAACCGGCCGTTCCGGCGATGAGCAGGAGCAGCCCAACACCACCGGCGACGCCCGCAACACCGAGTAGTACCAGGAGGTTTCCGGCGCTGGCGATTCCGTCGGTGTCGGCGATCGCGGGCAGAGCGGGCTGGTCACCGAAACCGCCGAAGACCTCGCCGAGGGCCCAGACCGCTCCTCCACCGGCGAAGGCGAGCAGAGCCAAGGACCCGAGGCCTGCATTGGCCCGATGACCCCACATCTTGTGACCCCAGTGCGAGATGCCGGCCAGGCAGCCGAGCAGCGCGCCGGTGATCACCAGAGCCGTGACCCCGGCGTTGTAGGTGGTGCCGTTCAGCACGAGCCAATCGGGCAGGTCAGGAACGTCGTTGCGGTCAGCGAGTTCGTTGTTGACCTCAACGACAAAACCGACGATCGGTTCGACCGTGCCCAGTAGCGCCACGACAGCGCCGCCGAGCAGAAACAGTCCGGCAGCGAGCCCTGCGCCAAGCGGGACCGAGAACCGAGGAGTGCCGGTTTTGAGGCTCTCACCGGCCAAAGCGAGCGCAGCCAAGATCGGCAGGACACTGGCAAGCAGAGCGATGACCATCATTGCGTTGTCGAAGTCGAGAGCTCCAGCCCGACGGCCAAAGGACGTGACGGGGGCTCCGAACGCCGTGAGGGCGAGCAACCCGACCGCCACCATCGATTCCCGGTGGAACCGGAGGGGTCGGTTCGAATGGACAGCGATCGCATCAAGAGCGATACCAAGGGCAGGAATGGCCAGCCAGTAGACCGACGGTGCAATCGTGATCGTGTCCATGACACTGGCGAGGCTGGTGGTGTCGACGAGTGATTGGTAGCCACCTCGCACGTCGATGAACGAAATGATCAGCTGACCGACCTGGATCGGGACGGTGAGGAGCCCGAGCAACGCGAAGACGAAGTAGCTCCACGATGTGAGCGGCACCATCTCGAGCCGCATACCCGGAGCGCGGGCACCGATGACAGTTGTGGCAATACAGATCAGCGCCCATGCGGTGGCGACCATCATGCCGCCAAGCGCCAGAGCCCAGAGCACGACGAAGTCTCGGGTGCCACCCCCGGGCCCTCCGTTGCCGATGTACGAAGCGATGAGAAGGGCGGCCGAGACCAGCCACATCCAGTACGCGGCAGCCGCGCCTCTGGCAAACGCCATCGAGCTGGCCCCGACCTGAAGCGGAACGATGAACGTCCCGATCCCGACGAATACTGCGACGATGCCGCCGAAGACCAAGAGATCGCGGCTCAACGACCACACCTGAATCAGCTCGTTGGCGTCTTCCAATATGGAAACGTCACCGGTATCGAGTTGCTCGAGGGCCGCCACGAACCTGAGAACCAGGGCTGCGAGTCCCAGCGCGAGACCGCTGAAAACCCAGAGTCGACCAATGGTTTTGTGATCGCCGGAGCCGAGTGTTCGATCAAAGAGTCCGGTTTGAACTGATTCGCTGGACATTAAGAAAGAACCTCAAACGCTTGAATCGGGCGCGACCAACCGCACAGCGGGCATGAACGGCCCACACTGTATCCCCGAGCGCCCTGAACTCGGAAACTTGTGGCCCAGATTGCTTCTGGAGCGTCATATTTGGATCGGGACTGCGGGCGGGCGCTACCGCAGAGAAAGCCCGGTTCGGTCCAGCTGGCAGTACCGGTTCAGGCCTGTTCAGGCCTCGGCCGGCCAGGTTCAGAGGACCAGGCGATCGATGGCCATTGCGCCAAAAACGACCGTGAGGTGGGTGATGCTGAACGCAAAATACCGAATGGCCTTCTTGTCGATCAATGTCGGGTCCGTCTCCTGAAGCAGATCCACAGCCCCGTACACGAACCAGATTCCGATCACGATCGCTGATACCCCGTAGATCCAGCCAAGACCAGCGACCGGCCAGAGAACCATTGTGGCGATGAACACCAGGATCGAATAGATCACGATCTGCTGAGTCGTCTTCCAGTGACCAACCACCGACGGCAACATCGGCACCGACGCCGAGGCGTAGTCGTCCCGGTACCGGATGGCGAGCGCCCAGAAATGTGGCGGTGTCCACAGGAAGACGATTGCAAACATGATCCACGGAGCCCATCCCAACGAGTTGGTGACCGCCGCCCAGCCGATCAGTGCTGGCGCAGCTCCTGCGGCTCCCCCGATCACGATGTTCTGCTTGGAGGTTCGTTTCAACCAGATCGTGTAGACGAAGACGTAGAAAAGGCAGGCGGCGAGCGCCAAGGCTGCGGAGAGAGGGTTGACGACAACCGCCAAGAAAATCACGGCCACCGCCTCGATACCGATCGCAAACCAGAGGGCCTCGCCGGGTTGAATCTCACCGGTTACAAGAGGGCGGTTCGCCGTCCGGTCCATCTCGGCATCGATATCGCGGTCGATGTACATGTTGAGAGCGTTCGCTCCACCAGCAGAGAGGGTTCCACCGGCGACGGTGGCGACGATCAGCCAAAGAGGTGGCAGCCCATCCTGGGCCACGATCATCGCCGGAACCGTTGACACCAGAAGGAGCTCGATGATTCGCGGCTTGGTGAGGGCGACGAAGGCCGCAGCGCGAGATCGGGTGGGAGCGGCGGTCAACATTGCCGTCCGATCGTACCGGTCCCTGGGGGGTTAGGCCCATACGAAACCACCCACCTTTCGGGTTCAGTGCCGATCGGAACCGTTCTCAGCGAGTGGTGTTCGCCATCTCGAACCAACGGAGAACCCATCGAGTAGATTGTCGGCCCAGCCGTGTCGTGAACCTCACACAGGAGCCGACGTGAACCACAACCCAGTGATCCATCGCACCGAATCGAGGACCAGATGAAACTGATCGGCAACATCCTTTGGTTGATTCTGGCTGGTTCATGGCTGGCGATCGGCTACGCGACTGCTGGATTGGTGTTGTGCCTGACGATCATCGGGATCCCGTTCGGTATTCAGGCTTTCAAGCTCGCTGCGTTTGCATTGTGGCCTTTCGGCAAGTCCGTGGGTCGCTCACCCGAAGGGGGACTTCTCGAGTTGGTCTTCAACCTGCTGTGGCTGGTGCTGTTCGGCTGGGTCATCTTCGTGGCTCACGTCGTGACCGGCGCCCTCCTGTGTCTCACGATCATCGGGATCCCATTCGGTGTTCAGGCGTTCAAGCTCAGCGTGTTGGCCCTGTGGCCTTTCGGGCGCGTCATCGTCGATGCCAACACGCCATCGACGGAGTACTCGGTTGCCTACATCGTCCCTGCTGATCCGACCAACCGGTGAGTCTTGGCGTGGTCTGACCATTCCTGATGAGCAGTCGCCATCGCGTGATCACCGCACCAGCGCGGTAGCCGGTCGTGGTGCTCAGCGGTCGAACGCCTACTATCAACATGTGGCCGTTTCGCCTTCTACCTATCGACGAATCGTGCTCGCGGCAGGGGTCATGCTTGGGGTGATCGTTGTCTCAGGAGCGGCGGTCCGCCTGACCTCGAGCGGGCTCGGCTGCTCGGACTGGCCGACCTGTACGGAGGACTCGTTCGCGCCCGAATGGAGCTTCCATGCGTGGGTTGAGTTCGGGAACCGCCTGTTCACCGGAGTGGTATCGGCGGCAGTTGCGGCCGCAGTGTTGGCCGCCTACTGGCGAAAGCCCAAAGAGCGACGCCTCATCCTTCTCGCGTGGGGACTCGTCGTCGGTGTTGTCGCCCAGATCGTCGTCGGGGGGCTCGTGGTTCTGCTCGAGCTTTCTCCCATCTCGGTCACGGTCCACTTCCTCATCTCGATGGGCTTGCTTGCGAACGCGGTAGTGCTGTACCGGGCGGCCGACCCGGCCCGACAACAGCGGACCGGGAGGACAGACCCGGTGGCCCTGACCCACCTGGTGCTCGGGTTGGCGGTGTTGGTCACTGGCACAGTGGTCACCGGTACCGGCCCCAACAGTGGTGATGCCCGCGCAGACCGATTGCCTTTCGACCTGGGCGCCGTCGCTCAATTGCACAGCGTGACGGTTTGGATCTTCCTGGCTCTCAGCGTGTTCATGGCGGTCCGCCTGCATCAACAGGGTTTGTTCGGCTCGCCGATTCAGGCGGTGCTGATGGCCAGTGTCGTCCAAGGCGGGATCGGTTATGCCCAGTACTTCACTGGCGTACCTCCCTGGCTGGTCCAGCTGCATGTGGTCGGATCCATCGCCGTGTGGTGCTCCACCGTCTGGTTGTTCCTGTGGATCCGGGATGACGTTCCGGTCTCCGCAACGTTCGTACCCGAGAAGCGATCGCAGGTGCCGGCATGACCGCTCCAATGGAAACCGTCGAAACCGGAACCGAAGAAGACGTCGAAACCGAACACCCCTGGCAGGTTCTGGTCTGGAACGATCCGATCAATCTGATGTCCTATGTGACGCTTGTTTTTCAGAAACTCTTCGGGTTCAGCCTCGAAAAGGCAACCGAGCTGATGATGGATGTCCACGAAAAAGGGCGAGCAATCGTGAGCAGCGGCACCCGCACCGAGGCCGAGGCCGACGTGCACAAGCTGCACGCTCACGGCCTCTGGGCCACGATGGAACGGATCGAAGGCTGAGAACACCGATGTTGATTGCGCGCATCGATGAAGACCGATTCATCTTCGACGTTCCCGACGTGCTCCGCGACACCGTGGTCGATCTGGCGCAACAGCTCGACCAAGAACTCGAGTCGGACAATCGGAATCTCCAGCGGCTCTTCCCGACCGCCTACTCCGACGACCCGGACAAAGACGCCGGTTACCAGGTGCTGGCCCGAGGCGAACTGATCGAGGGTCGCCGAACCTCGCTGTCAACCGTCATAGAGTCCGGCGACGACGACGAAATCGATGGCGAAACGCTCGAGGCATGGATGCGTGTGGTGAATGACCTTCGCCTTGTGCTCGGCACCAACCTGGATGTCGGCGAAAGCGACGACTGGGTACCGCCGCCGGGGATGGAGCCGATCTACGCGGTGTACCAATGGCTCAGCCTGTTGCTCAGCCACATCGTGGAGGCCCAGTTCTAGAACCGGATTCGAATCGGTCTTCTTCTTCCAAGAAACCGAGAGCGACCTAGCTGTGTTTGGCCCTGGTAATACCGGCCTTTTTGAGCACACCCGCCTCTACACCGAGTTCACGGAAAGCCGCATAAGAGATCCCGCGTCGTTCCGCGTACGCCTTGCCGACTTCAATGAAGGCACTCTCAAGCGCTTCGATATCCACCGCCGAATCGAAGTTCTCGAGTTCGTCGGTGAGATCCAGACGCTCCTGGATCAGTTCGAGCTTCTGGAGCGGTTTGGCATCCGCCAACTCAGCTTGGATCACCTCGATTCGCCTGGCGACGCTCTCACGGGTTCGCTTGCGGCCCCGCTTCGGCTTCGATGCCTCGAGCCCCTCGAGATAGTTCCGTACGACCCGCCCCTGATTTCGGCCAACACTCAATGCTTGCTTGTGATCTTCTGACATCGGCGTTCTTTTCTTGGCCATTTCGGCAGTATAGGACACTGATTCAAAGCTGTATTGGTGCCGACGACCGAGCGGTGAACAGGCACAAACCCTCGCCGAGCGATTGTGGCATTATCGGCGATGTGACTCTGCCAACAACCGGAACGAAACAGCCCCTCTGCCGCTGGCAGGCCGAACAGTTGTCCCGAAACCGGATTCTGGACAACGATGAGTGGCCTACGTCAAGAACTGAGACAGTCTGTCGCTGTTTAGCACAGTGATACCACCCCGATGGGTCTCAATCGCCCCCGAAGCGCGGAGCCGGCCCAGGCACCGCACCGTCGCTTCACGGCTGGCCCCTACCCAGCTCGCGAGCTCGCTCTGTGTCAGCTCAAGCTCGGGGGATCGATGTTCGGCCGCCATCGCGTTGAGCCTTCGGCTGATTCGGCAGGTCAGGTCGTCTGATCGGCCCACACACATTGCGAGCGTGAGCCGAAACCGGGTTGCGATCGCTTCCAGTTGGGCCTCCCCAACCGCCGGCAGCTCGATCAGCAGTCCCAGGTACTGGCTGCGGCTGAGCTGCCACGCAGTCACGTTATTTCTTGCGATCGCGGAAAACTCCCTGGGACCCTTGTCGAAGGCTGACAGGAGGCCGATGGCCTGGTCAGGACCAATCATCGCGATCAGCACGGCGTTGCCGGATCGGGATTCGGCCAGAGCCTTGACCTCGCCTGAGGCTATCGCGTAGACGTGATCGGCCCGTTCGCCCTCGAGCATCAGACGATCACCGCGAACGAAATGAACCTCGCGACCGTGAAGCTCGATCCACTCCCAGGCCTGCTCGGTTAGTGAGGGTTTCATTCGCGGCAGTCCTTCCAGCCCTTATTGTCGCCGCCGGCGGGCCACATGGCCAGTGCTTTTTTGCGGAGTCCGGGTGGTCAGCACGACTGAGAAGGATGGGGCACGCATGGATTCTTTGTCTCAAATGCGCCCAAGAACTCGCCTGTGTCCCCTGCCATCAGAGCGGTGCCCATGGCGACGAAGCTCGGATTGTCGGTGCCGAAAACAGCCATGCTGCTATCGGTTCCCAGAGTGTCCAGTTCGAGCGCTCCCAAGAATTCGCCGGTAACGCCCACAATCGCACCCGATTCAACCGCGTTCGGTGGCACGAGTGGAAGGAAGGATTCCTTGGTCAGGGCCGGTTCTGAACTCTCGGTAATGCTGGCTGACGTGGTGCCAACCAGAACATCCTCACTGGTTCGCTGGACAGTGAGAAGCGTCGCCACAGCAAGGGCTGCGGCGGCGACGAAGATGAGCGTCTGATGACGCGCTATTTGCTCCCTACCGGGGAGGTGCGGATGTGGCATGTGAAAGGTGATGGCCATGGGTTTCTTTCTTTGAGTCCGTCACTCGAGACTGCGCCTATCACCCACGACTGTCTGGAACCGGCGTCACACTCGCACGTAGTGCCAGATGCCAGGAGCCTTCCACAAAGACAACAGGCCAGCGCCCGGAGGCGCTGACCCGTGGTCTTGTGGTCGGGACCGGCGTCGATCCGGTGACCTATCGCTTTTCAGGCGACCGCTCTGCCAACTGAGCTACCCGACCAGATCTTGCTGTGTGGCGGTCCCGACGAGATTTGAACTCGCGACCTCCGCCTTGACAGGGCGGCGTGCACTCCAGACTGCACTACGGGACCTCGATTCACCGGCGAGCCGGCGCATTCGCCAGCCGAAGCTGGTTGGCACCCCCAACGGGATTCGAACCCGTGTTGCCGCCGTGAAAGGGCGGAGTCCTAGGCCGCTGAACGATGGGGGCCTGAGGGTCGGATCATGGTAGCACTCCTGCCGATCGACCCAACACTTGTTTCCGGGTTCATCCCTACAGGATCGGGGAACCGTTGTAGGCGGCGGCTGCCGGCCGACTCTCGGTCAAGATGCGGATGCGCTCGAGGATCGATTCAATCTGTGCGTCCACCCGGCCAACAAGCGCGCGTGGGTCAGCGATTGTCGCGGACAGCTCCTCCGCCGAGCCCGGGAAACGCACGTCGGTCCCGAGCCCCTCGATGAGATCGACGCCCGAACCAGCCCCGGATCGCATCGCGAGCGCAGCTGACACCGCATGTTCCTTGATGATTTCGTGGGCCTCCTCCCGGCCGAGCCCGTTACGGACGCCATGGGCCAGCAGAGTGGGTGTCGCCACGAACGGGAGGTACCGCTGGAGCTCGGCATCGATCACTTCGGGAAAGAAGCCCAGCCCCGCCGCGATCGACAGCGAGGTCTCCAGCAGACCGTCGATGGCGAAGAATGCGTCGGGAACAACGACCCGGCGGACAACCGAGCATGACACATCGCCCTCGTTCCACTGGTCGCCGGCCAGATTCGCCGCCATCGTCAGATGACCGCGAAGAATTGCCTGGAACCCGTTCACACGTTCGCACGAGCGACTGTTCATCTTGTGCGGCATGGCGGAGGACCCCACCTGACCCTCGGCGAAACCTTCGGTGGCGAGATCGTGGCCCGCCATGAGCCGAACCTGGAGTGCCAGATTGGCCGGTCCGGAGGCGAGCTGGACCAGCGCCGAGATGACCTCGAAGTCCCTCGACCGCGGCGCGACCTGACCGACGGCATCGAGCACCTTCGGCACACCCAGCTCGGCAGCAACGCGACGTTCGAGCTCATCAACCGCTTCAGGACTCCCGAGGAGATCGAGCTGGTCCTGCTGGGATCCCACCGGCCCCTTTATGCCTCTGATGGCGAATCGATCCCGCACCGAGTCCAGCGCTGCCACAGCCGCCAGGAGCTCTTCGGAGAATTGAGCGATCCGTTTGCCCACGGTTGTGGGCTGCGCCGGAACGTTGTGGGTGCGGCCCACCAGCACGTGCGACGCCTGTTTCGCGGCGATCTCACCCCAGCGGGCGAGCAGCGAAACCGCCTTGTCACTGATGATCTCCAGCGCGCGGTAGGTGAGCATCGCCTCAACGTTCTCGGTCAGGTCTCGGGAGGTCATCCCCTTGTGGGCGTGCTCCACTCCAGCCAGGGCAGAGAATTCGTCGATCTTGGCCTTCACGTCGTGTCGTGAGATCCGTTCCCGCTCGGCGATGCTGGAGAGGTCGACCTGTTCGGCGACCGCCTCATACGCAGCGATGTCTGCTGCGGGAATGTCGAGCCCCAATTCCGCTTGGGCCCGCATTACCGCAATCCAGAGACGACGCTCGGCGATCACCCTCTGAACAGGGTCAAACACGTCCCGAATCGCAGCACTGGCGTAACGCTCAGCAAGAACATTGGGAACCGTCACGGAGAATCCTTCCTCGATGCTTAAGAACCGGCCAAAGGATGACGATCCAAGCTTCGTAAGTCTGCCCGATAGGAAAGCCTCCGATACATGAATGGCCGCTGTCACAACGATCCCATGGACTTCGCCGCCGAGGTGTGCGATTCCTGTGGCGACCAGTTCTGCACAAACTGCCTCGTGTATCCCCGGGGGACAAACAAGCCGCCATTCTGCACGAGCTGTGCGATGGCGCTCAGCGGAGTTCGAAATCGTCGACCGATCAAACCGCTCCCGCGTGGGGAGATCAAGAAGCGTCGCAAGCGGCTGCGCGCCGAGTTGGCTCAACAAGAAACCCGGCAGCCCGAGCTTCATCTACCGGGTTCGGATCTCATCAACGGGCCGGAAGTCGAGATCGAGACCGAACCGGACTCATCGGATTCGGGCGGCTTCATGGGTCGCTTCCGGCGCCGGAAGACCGATCCAGCGCCGGTCGAAATGCCCGCCCCTCAGGTGACGATCGTTGGCGGAAAGGCGGAAGACGAGGACGAGTTACTGGACGCTCCGCCACCTCCGATGCCGGCCGGGGCGGTGAACGAGGACTTCGTCCCGACACCGCCCGAACACTCCAGTGCGACCGCCATTCTGGAGCAGCTCAAGGAACAAGAAGCGGGAAGCGAAGACGATGTCTGGCTGCCGCCAGCGGGTTCGGAAGCGACCACGTGGACGTTGCCCGAGATCAATCAGTCACCCCTGGGCGGTGCGGGCCCGTGGGAAGGCGTTGCGACGACGGCAAGTGCTGCCGCAGACCAGCCCTCGGCCGAGGACGCCGACGACTTCACGCCGCCGGTGTTCGTCTCTGAGGCTGAACTCCGCTCGCAGGGCCCTGCGGACACCGACCTGTCTGGGAACTGGGTGCCACCCACCCTGCGTGGTATGGCACCACAGGCCGGCAGCAACGGTGCTGAGCTACCGAGACGTCGTCGCCAGGAATCCCAGGAGTCCTGACGCACCATCCGGTTCCGTCTCGCTCGCGAACATGAACCACCCCGGCAGCTCCGTCTGACGTATTGGCCCACTGAGATCAATTCGTCGTCCTCAGTCGTCGAGACAAACGGCACGTAGACCTGAATCCGCCGTTAGTCTTGGCCAACGTGCCAGCGACGATCGTGCTAGGAACGCAATGGGGCGACGAGGGGAAGGGTAAGTTCACCGACCTGCTCGCGGCGGACGCCTCGATGGTGGTCCGTTATCAAGGGGGCCACAACGCAGGGCACACCTTGGTGGTCGACGGGCAGAGCTTCGCGCTTCAGTTGGTTCCCAGTGGTGTGCTGTATCCGCACACCACGCCGGTGATCGGCAACGGCGTAGTAGTCGATCCCTTTGTTCTGTTGGCGGAGATGGCCACGCTGAGCGAGCGCGGCGTCGACGTGAGCCGGATCCGGGTGTCCGGCAACGCTCACCTGATCTTGCCCTACCACCAGCAGCTCGATGCATTGCACGAGCGTCACCTCGGCGACGCCAAGCTGGGTACGACGAAACGGGGCATTGGGCCGGCCTACGCCGACAAGTCGATGCGCCTGGGGATCCGGGTGCAGGACATGTTGGACGAGAAGATCTTTCGGGCCAAACTCCACACCGCTCTGGGCCATGCCAACAAGATCCTGACCAAGGTCTTCAACCGCTTGCCACTCGACCCGGATGAGCTCGCTGATCGCGTGCTGTCCGAGTGCCTTCCGGGTCTACGACCACTGATCGCCGACAGCATCAACGAGATCCACTCAGCGCTCGAAGCCGGCGATGATGTGTTGTTCGAGGGGGCACAGGCCACCTTCCTCGACCTTGATCACGGGACCTACCCGTTCGTGACATCGTCCAACCCGACCGCCGGTGGCGCCTGCACAGGTGCCGGTGTCGGACCCAAACACATCGATCGGATCATCGGAATCGCCAAGGCGTACGTCACTCGCGTGGGTGCCGGACCGTTCCCGACCGAGCTGTTCGACGACGACGGTGACCGGATGGTCGATATCGGTCGTGAGTATGGCACCAACACCGGCCGTCGTCGGCGCCCCGGCTGGGTGGACGCGGTGATGCTTCGCCACGCCGCCCGACTCAACAGCCTCACCGAACTGGCGATCACCAAGCTCGACGTGTTGGACAGCTTCGAGACCGTGAAGATCTGTACCGGCTACCGGATCGATGGAGAAGTGGTCACAACGCTGCCTTATCACCAGTCACAGATCCATGATGCCGAGCCGATCTATGCCGAGTTCGATGGTTGGAAGACCGACCTCACGCAGGTCACCGACGTAGCCGGCCTACCGCCGAAGGCCCGAGCCTTCCTCGACGCCTTGGCCGAACAGGCCGGCGTTCCGATCTCCCTGGTCTCCACCGGTCCAGGCCGCAAACAGTACCTGAGCTACACATAGCCCCATCCACGGGGCCGATTTCTTGGCTGGCCGGCGACCGAGTTGAGGTAGCGGTCAGGGAGAGATTGTTACGGTTCTGGGGCTCGGGGAACCTTGACACGGTGTGCGTCGTCCGAAGGGCATGACAACGGACAACACACCAAGACGGCGGACAGCAGCGATCGTGCTTGCGTTGACAGTGGCAGTGGCTGGTTGCAGCAGTGGCGACGATGCAGCAACGGACCGTGATGCAGAGCGTTCGTTCTCAACCACTACCACTGGTCAAGTGCAGGCATCGGCAGGCGACGAGATCGATGCAATTGATGACGGGTCCATGGCAGAGGAACGCGAATTCGGCTCTTCACCTGCGACTACGGCTGCCGCCCCCACGATCGCGCCGAGCGATGCGTCGGTTGAATCTGGCGAGTTCGGCTCGGACCGTGACGCGGTGGAGGAGCCTTCGGCGCCGCGTCGGATTCGCCCCTTCGTGAGCACCAGCGATGATCCCCTGTCGACGTTTGCCCTGGACGTCGATACCGGCTCGTACTCCCTGGCCCGAAACCAGCTCAACAACGGCCAGCGACCCAACCTGGACCAGGTGCGAGTCGAAGAATTCGTCAACTCGTTTGACTACAGCTATGCCGACCCGCGGGGTGAGGCTCTGGGGATCGCAGTCGATGGTGCCCCCTCTCCCTTTGACAGCGACAACTGGTTGCTGCGGGTGGGCGTGCAGGGCGAACGGGTTAGGGACGATGAGCGCCCACCTGCTCACCTGACCTTCGTCGTTGACACTTCAGGATCGATGGATCTCAGCAATCGGCTGCCGCTGGTTCGTTCGTCACTGGAGCTGTTGGTCGATGAATTGGAGGCCGACGACACCGTCGCAATCGTCACCTACAACGACCGGGGCGACGTGCTGTTGGCGCCGACCAGCGTGGCCGACCGCAGCGAGATCCTCGACGCGATCAGGGGTCTTCGGCCCGGCGGGTCCACAAATCTCGAGGCCGGCCTTCGTGTTGGCTACGAGCTCGCCCGGGAGGTCAACGAGCCGGGCGACATCAGCCGCGTCATCGTGGCCTCCGACGGTCTGGCGAACGCAGGCGTCACCAACGTCGAGCAGCTCAGCCGACAGATCCGTGAGGATGCCGACAACGGGATCCGGCTGATGACCGTCGGATTTGGCCTCGAAGGATTCAACGACGCCACGATGGAACAACTCGCTGATCAGAGCGACGGTGTCTACGCCTACGTGGACACCATCGACGAGGCCGAGAAGGTCTTCGAGGAGAACCTGACCGCCAATCTCTACACGATCGCTGTTGATGCCAAGATCCAGCTGGAGTTTGAACCCGGCGTGGTTCAGGAGTACCGGTTGATCGGGTTCGAAAACCGGGGTGTCCTCGACCAGGACTTCCGAAACGACGATGTCGATGCGGGTGAGATCGGCGCCGGCCATCAGGTCACTGCGTTGTACGAATTGCGCTTGGTGAGGGGAATCGACCTCGGAGATGGCAGCGCTCGGCTGGGCGAGGTGAACCTCCGATGGCAAGACCCAGAAGATGGCGAGATCGTTGAAATCGATCAGACCATCAGGGTCGGCGATCTCTCCGAGACGTGGAACCAGACCTCCGATGAGTTCAAGTTGGCTGGCACCGTCGGCGTCTTTGCCGAACTTCTTCGAGAGAGCCCCCACGCAGCCAATGTCGGGTGGGATCTCGTGGAGAACGAGGCCGAGTTCCTGCGGGACACGTTCGACACCGACGACGTTTCAGAACTGTATGAACTGGTCCTCCTGGCCCGAAACACATAGCTGGAACACCTGGCTGGAACCAGGCGAGGGCTGCATTCAGGTAGGGCGATGCAACCCTCGCGACATCTGCGTCAACGGACCTCGACGGAGAGTTCGTCGTTCGCCACATCGACCGCAAGCGTCGAGCCGTCCGCGACGTCACCTTCGAGTAGCCGCAGAGCGATCCGGTCACCGATCTCCTTCTGAATCACTCTCTTCAAGGGCCGTGCACCGAATGCGGGGTCGTATCCGATCGCGACCAGCTTCGACTTGGCTTCGTCGCTGACCTCGAGCCCCATTCGACGATCGGCCAGACGGTCGGCCAGGCGTCGCAGCTGGATGTCGACGATTCCGGCGAGATGTTCGGGACTGAGTTCGCTGAACCGAACGATGTCGTCGACCCGGTTGATGAACTCTGGACGGAAGAAGTCCTTGGGATCGCCGGGGAGATTCGACGTCATGATGAGCACGGTGTTGGTGAAGTCGACGGTGCGACCTTGGCCGTCGGTAAGACGTCCATCATCGAGCAGCTGCAACAGGACATTGAAGACGTCCGGGTGGGCCTTCTCGACTTCGTCGAGCAGCACGACCGCATAGGGTCGACGCCGAATGGCCTCGGTGAGCTGTCCACCTTGGTCATAGCCGACGTAGCCGGGCGGGGCGCCTATCAGGCGGCTCACCGCGTGTTTCTCCATGTACTCGCTCATGTCGATACGGGTCATGGCCCGCTCATCGTCGAACAAGAAATCGGCCAACGACCGGGCCAGCTCGGTCTTTCCCACCCCGGTGGGCCCGAGGAAGAGAAAACTGCCGATCGGGCGGTTGGGATCGGAGAGCCCGGCACGACTTCGCCTGATCGCTGCGCTGACCGCGGCGACCGCAACGTCTTGTCCGATCACACGTCTGTGGAGCTCCTCCTCGAGACGCAGCAGCTTGCGGCCTTCGCCTTCCATCAGACGGCTGACAGGCACTCCCGTCGCTCGTGCGACGACCTCGGCGATGTCCTCCTCGTCGACCTCTTCTTTCAGCATCGTCTGGGTCGCCTGCAGAATCTCGAGCGCATCCGTGGCCTCGTCGACCTGCCTCTCCAAGGAGGGTATGCGGCCATAGCGAAGCTCGGCCGCCTTCTCCAGGTCCTGCTCCCGATCGACCTCGCGGTTGAGCGTGTCGAGCTCTTCCTTGAGGCGCTGGATCGTTGCGATGGCTTCCTTTTCGTTCTGCCAATGAGCCCGCATGGCCGAGGACTGTTCCTGAAGGTCAGCCAGTTCACCCTGTAGCTCCTCGAGCCTCACAGAGGACGCCTCGTCACTCTCCTTCTGGAGGGCCACTTGTTCCATTTCGAGTTGTCGAATTCGTCGCTCGACGACATCGATTTCGGTTGGAACCGAGTCGATCTCGATCCGGAGTCGGGACGCGGCCTCGTCCATGAGGTCAATGGCCTTGTCAGGGAGGAACCGACCGGTGATGTAGCGATCGGACAGCATCGCCGCTGCGATCAATGCCGAGTCCTGGATGCGCACACCATGGTGAACCTCATAGCGTTCCTTCAGTCCGCGAAGAATCGCAATCGACGCCTCGACCGACGGCTCGCCGACGAAGACCTGCTGGAAACGACGCTCCAGTGCAGCGTCTTTCTCGACGTACTTTCGGTACTCGTCCAGTGTTGTTGCCCCGATCATCCGGAGTTCACCGCGGGCGAGCATCGGTTTCAGCATGTTCGACGCATCCATCGCACTCTCGCCGCCGGCGCCAGCGCCGACCACAGTGTGCATCTCGTCGATGAAGGTGATGACTTCGCCGGCCGAGTCGGTGATCTCCTTGAGGACCGCCTTCAGCCGCTCTTCGAAGTCGCCTCGGAACTTGGCGCCAGCCAGCATCGATGACATGTCGAGCGCGATCACCCGGCGATCCCTGAGGCTCTCGGGAACGTCACCTTCGACGATCCGTTGTGCCAGTCCCTCGGCGATCGCGGTCTTGCCCACACCGGGTTCGCCGATGAGCACCGGATTGTTCTTGGTTCGACGGCTCAGGACCTGGACCACGCGACGAATCTCGTCGTCGCGCCCGATCACGGGATCGAGCTTTCCGGCCCGGGCAGCAGCGGTCATGTCTTGGCCGTACTTCTCCAGCGCCTGAAACTGGTCTTCAGGGTTCTGGCTGGTGACCCGATGGGAGCCTCGGATCTCCTGCAGCGCAGTCAGCAGTTCTTCCCTGCGGAGCTCGAGGCGAGCTGCGGTCGGTCCGCCCGGATCAGGGTTGGCCAGTCCGAGAAGCAGGTGCTCGGTGGAGAGATAGTCGTCGTTGAGGTCCTGCCGTACCCGGTCGGCGTCCTCTAGTACTCGGTTGAACGACTTGGAGAACCGAGCGTCGGAACCGTACGCCTTTGGCATATCGGCCATGGCAGCTTCGAGTTCGCTCTTCAACGCCGCCGGCTGTTTGCCGAGTTTGGAAAGGAGCGGCAGCACGACGCCTTCGGCTTGACCGAGCAGGGACAGCAGAAGGTGGTCGGGGGTTACTTCGGGGTGGGATTCCTTTTTGGCCCGATCGATGGACGCTGCCACCGCTTCTTGGGTCTTGAGGGTCCACTTGTTCGGATCGTAGGAGGAGGGCATGGGGGGCTCCTTTGAGAGTTGTGACCTTGGGCCACAGCCCGGCTCGATGTCGACCCGGGCTAGAAGATTCGTTTGCGGTTGTAGAGGGACAGTTTCTGACGTAGAGGGACCAGATCTCGACGATGTTGTTGGTGTGCGTTGCGGACCGCCCGTGCAGCTTCAGTTTGAAGTTCTTCGATATGACGGTCGCGTTGGCGAAGCGCTTCGGTGAGCTCTGCCAAGCGCTTCTCGAGCGCGAGTACGGTGTTGACACCGGCCAGGTTCAGGCCGGACTCGGTGAGTTCGGCGATCCGGTTGAGCCGGTCGATGTCGGCCTCGGAGTATCGGCGCGACCCACCGGAGGTACGAGCCGGCGCGACCAGCCCCTTCCGTTCGTAGATCCGGAGTGTCTGTGGATGCACGCCTGCGAGTTCTGCAGCGACGCTGATGACATAGACGGCCTTGGTGTAGTTTTCCACGTTCCTTCCTTCCTACTTGAACAGATGATCTCTGACGTTGGCGTCGGCCAGGCTGGCGAGGGCCTCGGCTTGTTCGTCGGTGAGGTCGGTCGGCACAACGACCTCGACGGTGACGAGCAAGTTGCCGGTTGCCTTCTTGGTGGCGACGCCGGCTCCTTTGATTCGGAATGTTCGACCCGATGGCGTTCCAGGCGGAATGCGGAGGGTCTTGGTGCCGCGGTCGAGGGTTGGGACCTTGATGTCGGCCCCGGTTGCTGCTTCGACCACCGTGATCGGCACGGTGATCTTGAGATCGTTACCTCGCCGACTGAAGAGCGGGTGCTTGCCGACATGCAACTCGACCACCAGGTCCCCTTGTGGCCCGCCGTTCACTCCGGGAGCTCCTTTGCCGGCAAGCCGGATCTTTTGGCCGTCCTTTACACCGGCCGGAATCCGGACCTTCACTTGGCGAGGTCGTCGGATCAGCCCCGAACCCGAGCAGGTGGAGCACGGGTTGGTGATGATGCGGCCACG
>JBLYYW010000341.1:0-4567 GCA_048550155.1 Acidimicrobiales bacterium
ATCCGTTGTGCCTCTCCCCCGCTGAGGGTCGAGGCCCCGCGCCCGAGGCTGAGGTAGTCGAGACCGACATCGAGGAGGAAGCTCAACCGAGCGTTGATCTCCTTCACGACCCGTTCCGCGATCAGCATGTCACGATCTGACAACTGGAGACCGAGCAACAACTTGGCAGCCTCACCGATCGAAATGCCACAGATATCTGCGATCGAATGTCCATCCACGGTGCACGCCAATGAGAACTGATTCAGACGCGCCCCTTGACAGGTTGGGCACGGGACTTCGCGCATGTAGCCCTCGATCTGCTCCCTGGCCGCATCGGACTCTGAATCGGTGTGGCGACGACGCAGGTACGGGACGATTCCCTCGAACGTGGCGTTGTAGGACCGGCTACGGCCGTACCGATTCTTGTATTTCACCAACACCTTGCGATCGACTCCGCCGTACAGCATGAGGTCCCGCTGCTTGGGTTTCAACTTGTTCCATGGCATGTCGAGCGGGATCTTGAACTCCTCGCAGACGGCTTCGACCAGACGGCCGAAGTAGCGGCTTCTTCCTCCTGCCCATGGTTGAATTGCTCCCTCGCCGATCGAGAGCGCAGGGTTCGGCACCACGAGTTCTGCGTCGACTTCGAATGTGGTGCCGAGCCCATCACATGCGTTGCAGGCCCCGTACGGCGAGTTGAACGAGAAGCTTCGAGGAGCGAGCTCGTCGAAACTCTTTCCGTCGCTCGGGCGCGACAAATGCTGGGAGAACGTGAGGATTTGTGGTTCGGTTTCGGTGTCGTCGGTTCCGGGAACGATCTCGATCTCGGCCACACCTTCGGCGAGTCCGAGAGCGGTCTCCATCGAGTCGGTGAGTCGCCGTTCGATCCCGTCTCGCCGCACCAACCGATCGATGACGATCTTGATGTCGTGCTTGTCGTATCGACCAAGGTCGGGGACGTCGCCTCCCAGTTCGATGGTCTCACCGTCGACGATCGCCCGCGAGAACCCCTTGTCGGCCATCTCACCGAGCAGTGTTTCGTAGGTGCCCTTCCGACCCCGGACGATTGGCGCCAGCACCTGGAACCGCGTTTTGTCGGGGAGTTCCAGCACCTGGTCGACGATCTGCTGGGGCGTCTGTTTGACGAGGCGCTCACCGGTTTCAGGATCGTGGGCCACGCCCACCCGGGCGAAGAGGAGCCGGAGATAGTCGTACACCTCGGTGACGGTCCCCACGGTCGATCTCGGGTTCCGTGACGCCGATTTCTGGTCGATGGAAATGGCTGGTGACAAGCCTTCTATGAAGTCGACATCGGGCTTGTCCATCTGCCCCAGAAACTGGCGGGCGTATGCAGACAACGACTCGACGTAGCGTCGCTGGCCCTCGGCATAGATTGTGTCGAAGGCCAACGATGACTTCCCGGATCCGGAGATACCGGTGAAGACGATCAACTTCTCCCGGGGAAGATCGAGATCGACATTCTTGAGATTGTGCTCTCTGGCGCCGCGAACGGTGATGGTGTTGCCCACCGGCTCAGGCTATCGGCGAACCTCTGTTCGTATTGATACCGAGCCGTGTGTTTCGATCACATCGCCGGGTCGGGTCTCTGCCTGGTCGGGGAGGTCGACCCACAGCACGCGATCGCTGGAACGCACTGCCTCGAGTACGAGGAACTGCTCTTCCAGGCCCGGAGGAACGTGAAACACGCGGCCCCGAACACCGCGGTCATACAGGAATCTCGAAAGCCGCTCGTCACTCACCGCAGCGACCAGCTGTGGATCAGTCGACGTGTGTGCCTCGATGGTTGCGGCGACCTGATCTACGGTTTCGACCGTTGTGGATCGACCGATGACACCGTCGAGTACGCCAACCTGAACAGACAGAGCACACACTGCTGCGGATACCAGCACCCATTTCCCGTCCGGGTTCGCAGACATGTGCTTGGCGGCTGGCACGATGGCGATCGCCAGGAGGGGCACGCCGATGAACAGGTATCGCGCCCCCCAGTCACCGCCTCCCGCATTGTCATAGGAGGAGGCCACCACGGCGAGAGCGAAGGCAGCTGCCGCCGTGAGGGCGCGCCGTTCCTCCGCTGCTGGCTGGATGATCCAGGGAACACAGGCGACCAGCAAGGGCATGGCCACAACGAGGCCGGGAATGGGAGACGACAGCGCACCCAGGAGATAGAACCCGACCGACAGAATGAGAAGTGCTCGCCCGGGCCTCTTCGAAACCTTGCCGGTGCGCAACCCGAAGCTGACTGCGACAAGGACCAGGGCACCCAGCAGCCGGACCGAGCCGAGCCCTCCCGAGACCGAGGGTTCGATGAACATGATCCGAGCCACGTCGACCCGGCTCGTCAACCCGCTCGATCCCGACGCTGGCGGGGTCAGCCTGGTCGACCCCGAGCCGAAGACACTTGACCTCAGAATCGGTTCTGTGATGTAGACGAGAACCGATGCGGCCAGAGGCCCGACAGCCAACATCCGAGCCCGGCTGGATCTGCGAAGTGCGTCGATCCCGACGCTCAGCGACAGCGCCGCCCCCAAGAGCAAACCCTCGCTGCGCATGAGCGCCACGATGGAGACACTGACACTCGCCAGCACGATTTCTCGGGCGGTCGGGGAACGCCCAGCAGGGTGAAGGAGCACAATCGCCAGTGAGGCGAAGAACAGCGCCGGCGCGTGAGCCCACAACACAGAGACATGAAAGAACGCCGTCGTGCCGACAGCGAGGAGCCAGAAGGCTGCCCGGGACCAATCGAACCGGTGGGCCAGAAGCAGACTGGCGCCCAGAAGGGCAGCAACACCGGGGAGATATCGCCCTCGGCTGCCGGCGATTCGCTCGCCCGTCGCGACCATGATCGGGACCAGAGGGTGTTTGGTATAGGGGGCGATTTCGGTTCCGATCCGGTCGGACCGGGCAAGCAATGCGAAGTGGAGGTCCGGATCGACAGCCAGCGCTGCGGTATCGGGCGGCACAGCCCACTGACTGGTTTGGGCCAGCACCTTGCTTTGCTGTCGCATCACCACCTCATCGGCTGAAAACCAGCCGTCGGTGATGAACACCACCCCGAGGAGGAGCGCAGTGAGGCACACAACGTCGGCCAGGAGCCTACGGGGGAACCCGGCCCCCGACGCGGCTACCTCGGTAGCGGTTGGCCGTTCAACCAGAGTGGCGGACATATGCCGTCTCGATCATCGTGAGCTGACCATAAGAGAGCTCCCGGCCCCACGACCGGGGTTCGAATCCTTCGAATTCCGGTAGCCCCTCCTGCTCATTGGCGATCAGCGTGAACCCGTCCAGCCCGCGCTGGTCGAGGATCCGGACTACCACCTGGCGTTGGCCCTCATCCCTCGCCGAAAGCCACTCCCGTTCCCATCCCAACGGGGCACCCTCTCGGGCAAGAAACGACTCGGTGAACACCACCACACCATCCATCCCGGCCACCGTTCGGTTGGCGCTGCCGAAGTCGTTGGTTCGATTCACGAGATAGGTGACGCCAAGCACAGTCATGAACAGGTTGGCCGCCAAGAACCCCGCTACCAGGCGAGGGTTGGAGCGAGCGACCACGACAGCTCCAAAGACAGCCAGAACCAACCCTGAGGTCAGGATGTAACGGCCGGCCCACTGCGCCTCTGCCGCCCCCGGGTACTGAGTTGCCCACACCAGCGGGATCGGTGCCAGGAGAAGGACACCCAGCGTGACGTCTCGTCGCTTGATCAACGCGGCAATGCCGAGCCCGGCAGCAGGAACGGCCGCAAGCATTCCGGGAATGAACGTGGGGCCGAACGTCACCAACCGTAGAAAGACCAGCAGGACGACCAGGCCACACAACGCAGCTGGCCTCGATGGATCCGTCTCGCTCAGGAGAGCCCAAGCCAGCCACACCACGCCGACCGCGACGAGCGCCGCCATGGCCATCGAAAGAGGGTGCACGAGATTGATCGGACTGGCGGTGATGAGGATTCCTTCCTGCAACCGTTGAACGACCCCAATCGATCCGGTCGTTTGGAGGGCTCCCGCAGCCCGATCTGATCGCAGTGCGCTGCCGTAGACGGCCGCCTCGGCAAGCTGGTTGACAATGAGCGGAACCAATGCTGCAACCGCCATACACCCGCTTCGAACTACCCGCATCCCAGGCGAGGTCCGAGATCCACCCAGCAGACAGACCAGACCGGCAACGAAGCCGTAGACGAGCGCCTCGGTTCGCATCGTGGCCGCAAGTCCAAAGGCCAGACCCGACCCGGCGGCCCACCCGAGCGGCGGAGAGGAGGCGTCGAGGACGTACAGCAACGACGCGACCCCAGCCATCATCAGGCCGAGACCAAGCGAGTGCTCCCAGAAGTCGAGTGCGTACACCGAAATCGGCGAGCACGAAGCCGCCACCCAGAAGCCCGGTCGCCAACTCGTGGCCCCAAACCGGCGACCCAATTCACCGGCGGCCAAACAAGCTAGCACCGAGCCCAGGAGCGGGAACACCAGAAGCCCTCTTGGTCCCACCAGTCCCACCAGCGGCTTGGTTGCCATGACCATGGGCAGGCTCGTGATGTTGATCCAGCCAGCTTCCCTACGTGCAGTTCCAAAG
>JBLYYW010000342.1:0-3105 GCA_048550155.1 Acidimicrobiales bacterium
AAACGATTGGCGTCGATTGCGTAGAGGGTGTCGTTGCCGGGCCAGAGGTCGGCGGCTTCGATGTTGTAGGTGCCGGTGCCGCTTCCGATCGCTGTGAACGCATCGGTGTCCCGGTTGTAGGTCACGAGCCGATCATCACCGCCGTTGCCGCCACCCCGGTCGGCCACGATGTAACACAGCGACGAATTGGTCGCTGCCTCTCCGGGGATCGGAGAGAGGGCCAACAGTGCTGCGATCATCGCAATTGCTGCGACCACCCCGCTTGCAGCCGTGACACGATCAAGCTTGTGCCTGTGATTCATTCCTGGGCCTTCCTGTCAACCTTCTCAGTGAGAAATCGACAGGAAGCCAAGCTTCTTGAGCAATCAGGTGCAAGGAAGTCCGAACACTCGAAGTCGCCAGTGAATGTTCACCGATCCGGTGGGTTCAGATCCGCTCCCGTGGGCGGTGTCAGCCAGGCGCAGCCTGGGCGAACGCGCTCGGGAATCGGGCCATGAAGGCGATGGCCAAACGCAGTTCTCGTTTGTCGACACATTCGCCGATCTTGTGGGTGTTCTGCTCGATTCCGGCACCGATTCCGAACATGGCGGGGTGTTTGTATCCGCCTTCGGAGATCCATTGTTTGGTGGACGGGATCTCGATCGAACTGTCGTCTTCAGGAATCGGGAAACCAACACCATCGGTTGAGAAGATCCATCGATCGACCCGGGCGGCCTTTCGCAGACCACCGTCATCATCCGATGTCTGTTCGAGGTTCGGCGAAACCACCGATTCATACACAGACGTCGCCGTTTCAATCGCCGGGTGGTCCTCCGGCGTGGACCATCCCATGTAGATCTGATCGTTACCCAACCGGTAGCCGTTCCAGGTTGCCTGGTCATACACCGGCACACTGACGTCGACGGTGAGTCCGGCCTGACGGGCGGTATCGACGGCATCGAGTGCTTCGATGTCGGCCAGCGCGGCGGCTGGCATCTCACCGACGGTGAGGCGGCGATCAAATCGGAACGTGAATCGGTCGGGCACCGCGCAGTCGCTCGGTGTCTCCAGCGTCGACCACGACGCAGTGCGCGTTCCGTGGCCGAGGAACGGGTCGTCCAGGAAGCCGTCGCGGGCGTCGTAGCGCCGAGCAGCTTCTGCAATGATGGCGCCGCCATACTCGAGCGGATTGAGTCCCTCCCACGGCATCGACCCGTGACAGGAGCGGCCGGTGACGGTGACCTCGATCTGCATCCGGCCCCGCTGCCCCCGGTAGATCCCCAAGGCCCCCTTCTGAGCGTCCCCGGTTCCCTCGGTCAGGATGACGACATCGGGGATCATGTCGGGTGCGCTCCCGGGAAGGACTTCCTTCATCAAGTACATCGGGCCGCCGCCGTCGTTGTCTTCTTCGCAGACCGAGCCGTAGGCCCGAATGATCACCCCTTTCAAGGCCCCTTCGGGTGCGAGCTCGAGCGCAATCTTGGTGGCGACGATCTGGGAGATCACACCGGCGAGCTGGTCGGCCGAGCCGCGACCGAAGATGAGGTTGTCCCACTCGTCGTCGGGAGGCACGTGGCCAAGTTCAGACCGCACGAAGTCTCGGTCGACCGAGTCGATGTCGACCATCCCGTCGTAGGCATCGATCCCGCCGATCTTGTCTCGCCACGAGGACCGGAGTGCCTGGACGGTGTCGGTATGACCGTCGAAGTAGACGACCTTCTTGTCGTCGGGCAAAACTCCATCGGTTGGATCGGTGACGAACCAGACCAAGTTGCCGTAGTCGTCGAACGACACATCCTCGGGGAACCGGACCGCACCGACGTCGATGATCGTCTGCTTCAAGAACTCCAGTCGGGGTTGCTCGTGATTGCTCAATCCACAGCTTGGATCGCCGCCTTCGTCCAGCGAGAGATCGACATAGTCCGCAGGTATCCGGATCGCTTCCTTGAGGATCGCGCCGGCCAGGTCGAGGTAGAGCTCGCTGAGCTCGGCGACCCGTGCGTCGAGGTTGGCACCGAGGTTCGGGTCAAGACCCGCCTCGGGGTTTTCTGTGCTTGTCATTTGTTCTCCTCCTGATCCAGAGATGACAGCACTGATGCGAGGTCGGGGACCTTGGCCCCAGCCAGCAGTGCCATCACCACGTACATCTTCCAGTTGGCCTCTCGGGCGACGTTCACCTTGTGTCGCTCCATTACGCCCGGACTGACCTCGGCTCCGATGTCGGCGGGCAGGCAGTGCATGTAGAGTGCATCCCCGCCTTTGGTCGTTCCCATTCGCCGTTCGTCGCAGATCCAGTCGGTGAACTGTGCGTTGCGTTCCAGCGCCCGTCCTTCGATCGCCGCCAATTCGTCCTTGTCACCCTTGGAATTGGCATCGACTCGCTCGAGCATCAAGTCGTACGCACCCCAGCTCTTGGGGTAGACCACGTCGGCATCGACAAACGCCTCGTCCATGTTGTCGACCACTCGGAACGAGCCACCGGCCGAGGTGTTGCCCTCTGCCGCCGCCATCGTTGCTTCGGTGAGGTGATAACCGGGAGGGTGGGCCAGGGTGACGTTGGCGCCGAAACGGGTGAGCAGCGTGATGAGCCCCTGGGGAACAGACAGTGGCTTTGCGTAGGAAGGGGAGTAGGCCCAACTGACGGTGATGTTTCGGTCTGCGAGATCGCCGAAGTTGTCCTCCAACCACATCAGGTCGGCCATGGTTTGGGTGGGATGGTCGACGTCACACTGCAGGTTCACGATCGGAACCCGACGGGAGTCATCAGTGGCGGCGAGGTACTCGTCGATCCCGGTCTTGACGTCACGGATGAAGGTGTTGCCCTCACCCAAGATCAGGTCGTGGCGAATCCCCATCGCGTGGGCGTTCATCCCGAGCATGGCGCCGGTTTCGACCGCTGTTTCGCCGTGGGAGACCTGGGTGGAAGAGCCATCCACGATCACCGGTTGCATCCCGAGTCGCGCCGCCGCTCCGCCCCAGGCGCTTTTGGTCCGCGTCGACTGATCGAAGAACACTGCCCATGCCAGTTCGTTGGGACACAGCGGGGTGCGTATCCCGCTCCTATCCAGGTCGGCCAGGCTCCGGGCGAGGCTGCGCACGGCCGCGAGTTGTTCGGTCGACCACCCC
>JBLYYW010000343.1:0-2696 GCA_048550155.1 Acidimicrobiales bacterium
AGCGTCGGGTGGCGTCTGGCCACACCGGCAATAGGTGGCAGATCGCGTCAATGCGATCGATGAAACCGAAAGGTGGGTTGGGGGAACGCCTGAACAGCCTCACCGCCGCCCTGTCCACCCGACAGGAGGTAGGGCTGCCGGTAGCCGAGTGGGCCCTGGCCACCATCGAAGAGGGAGGCGGCTGGGAGCACAACTTCCGCACGGTCGAACAGATCATGGTCACCGACCTCGTGACGGTCACACCGGAGGACCCCCTGGACCTTGTTGCCAACCTGATGGATTGGCATCGCCTCCGTCAAGTCCTGGTAGAAGATGGAGGCGAGGGAATAACCGGCATCGTTTCCTATCGCGGACTCCTGAGAGTGATGGCAGCGAACGATGAAACCTGCAAATGGACCGAGCTCTCGGTGTCCGACGTCATGCACACCGATCCGGTCTGTGTGCCGCCCGGGATGGCACCTCTCCGAGCACTCGAGATCATGAGGTCGTTCGGCATCGGTGCGCTACCCGTTGTCGACGACGGGCTGTTGGTGGGCCTTGTCACCGAGCATGATTTCATGAGCATCGCCGGTGTCCTGATGCTGCAACAGCTCGATGAGAATTCACCTTGATCTGGTAGATCAGGACCCGTAGGGATAGGTGTGAATGAACTCGGTGTCGGTCCCGATGTAGCGGACAACACCGGCTTGGCTCAGCAACCCTTCTTCCATCAGTCCGAGCCAGTATGCGAAACCGGCTGGGTCAGGGACTCGGCCGAGCATGTTGAAATAGACCCGTTCAAGAAATGCCTCGTGGTCGTCGGACCCGATGTCGGCATATTGACGCCGGAATTCTGGCTGCGCCGGATCGGCAAACCATCCGGTGATCTGATCGAGGTCACCCTTGCCGGGTTCGTACACATCGACGATCCAGTACCTTGCTCCCACGATGTCGGGCGACCGGCCGAAGAACGCGTGGTACAGGCGCAGGATCTCTCCATGGGGTCCTGGTCGATAACCTTCAGCAGCCACGAGCTCCTCGACAGTCGCAGCCTCGGCCAAGGCCATTCGGGCGCTCGTCGTGGTGGTGGTGCTCGTCGTGGTGGTTGTGCTCGTCGACGTAGGTGGCTCGGTCGCACAATTGGTACTCGGTCCAACCGAGTACGGGCCGATGGAGCCGGCTGTCGGTTGTTGCTGACTCGCCGGATCGGGTGCCCAGAAGCCGGGCTGGCCGTCGACATTGTCAAGCCAGTAAGGAACGGGAAGACCATCGAACTCGACCAGTTCGGCGTCGCCGTCCAGCCGCTGCTCATAGTGCAGATGGTTGTCAGGCTCGGCGTTGCTGTCGCTGACGTATCCGATCACATCGCCGCGCGCGACCGTCGAGCCGGCCCGAGCCCGAGTTTCGTCCTCGAGGTGACCGTAGTACGTGTCCCAGCCGACGTTGGGACCATCACCCTCATGATCGATGAGTACCACGAAGCCTTTCCCGACCATCGCCTGATCGAACTGGTCGAAGCGATGGACCGTGCCTCCCGCTGAGGCGAGCACGGGATCGCCGTCGTCGGCATCCCCGGGTTGCTGGAAGTCCAGTGGCGCGTACCGAACCGGGCCCGGACCATGACTCCTCCCTTCGGAGTAGTACAGGTGGCTGTACGACTGCGCGGTGTACTCGGTTCCACAGACGAACGGATGAGAGAACAGCGGCCGTCCCTCACCCAAGGCGGCCGGGACAACGGCGAAGACACCACCGAGAAGCGCCACGGTGATGACGAGACCGGCGAGGATCTGGCGTCGAAGACACAGCGCGTGGGTTCCCTCTCTGGTGGTCACTGAGCCGCCTGATAGGGGAAGCGATTGATGAACTCTTCATCGAGGCCGACGTAGAGGACGACCTGAGCACGATTGAGGGTGCCGTCGGCCATCATGGACCGCCAGTACTCGAACCCCGCGCCGTCGGGAACTCTTCCGAGCATGTTGTCGTAGACACGCTCCAGGTACGCCTCGTAGTCCTCGGGAGCGATGTCAGAATACTGAGCTGCGAACTCCAGTTGCTCGGGACTCGCGAACCATTCGATGATGGCTGCGAAGGGATGACCGGACTGGTAGATCCCACTGATCCAGTACCGCGCCCCCTCGAGGTCAGGCTCCCGGCCGAAGAACGCTCGGTACAAGCGCAGGATGTTCCCGTGCACCTCAGGGTCATAGTCGGTCGCCGCAAGGAGCTCCTCGAGAGTCTGGGCCTCGGCGATCGTTCCGGGCTCTACTTTCGGGTTTGGCTCGACCGGGTCAAGGACCGGGTCGCCGGGGTCGATTTCGATGAGTTGTGCTACCGAAGGAGTGCCGTCGCTGTCGAGCACGAACAACATGTAGGTTCCAGGCGGAGCCAGGTTGGCGTTGGCCGGGGCGCGGACTGCACGTTGGGAGTCGGTGCCGGAGATCTCCAGCTCCATCCAACGGGTCGAGGCATCGAAGGAGTGGGTTACAGCGCCGGTCTTCACCAAGGAAACCGAGGCGGCGTCTCCCTGTACCTGGATCTCGAACGACTCGTTGTACTGAACCTTGGATGGTGCCGAGGTGATCACCGGCCGGGCTGCCAGCTGGTCGCCATCGAAGAGATACGGCGGTGAGAATATCTCGGCATTGAGGTTCAGCTGTGGACCGGGTTGCCCGCCGCCGCCGATCAAAACCCGACCGTCTGGCAGCAGCAGCGATGTC
>JBLYYW010000344.1:0-7015 GCA_048550155.1 Acidimicrobiales bacterium
AGCGCATAGCTGACCAGGGCGAACTCCAACCGCACCAGTGGACCAAGCAGGAACCCAAACCGGCTGCCCGAAACCTTGGCTGCACGCTCCACATCGAGGAACCCGTGCTTCTCACCAAGTTCCAGGTGATCGAGGAACTCACCCTCGGGTGGGTCGCCCCACGTGCTCACCAACTCGGCGTCATCCTCTTCAGTACCGGCAGCTGCCGTCGGATCGACGAGGTTGGGGAGCGAAACCCAGATGTCGTTGAACTCGGCGTCGGAAGCGTCGGCGACCGCAAGGGTGGTCTTGTAGGCCTCCGACAGTTCGCCAGCGCGGCTGATCGCGGCCTGGCGCTCATCGCCGTCGAGCTTGGAGACAGACTTGCCGACCGTCTTTTGTTCAGAGCGGATCTCCTCCGCTTTGACACGTTCGATGCGACGACGCTCGTCGAGCGCAACCAGTGCGTCGACGTCGAGGTCGATACCGCGGAGCTCGAGCGATGTTTTGAGTAGTTCGGGTTCGGTGCGGAGGATGCGTGGATCAATCATGACCGGCTACACACTACAGCCCGCCGGCGCGGGTGACCGCTTCCATCTCCTCAGGAGACAGCTCTTCAACGCCCCGGAAGTTACGGACCTCTTTGGTGTAGATCCGGACATCGTGGCGACCGACCAGAATCGAGAGCACGATCCCATCCCCGTCAACGCTGAGCAGGGCCACCGATCGAGATTGGTTCCCGGCGATATCGCCAAACGCGTTGTAGTTGACAACACCGGTATTGACGATCGCATGGGGGATGAGGTGTTCCACGGCGGCCAGCCGCGGCTCATAGGAGGCAGTGACGGTATCCAGCCTGCCGAGTTCGTTGTCGACACCCTTCAGGATCGCAAAGACATTCTGGTCCGCGGGGACCGAATCGAGTCGTCTGCGAAGACCGTTGGCCTGAAAGGCCACCACAATCACACCAACTAGGGCGACGATGGCCACAACCATCGCTATCTCAATCATTCGGCGTTCCTCTCGAACACAAGGCTGAAGCTGTTGTCATCGGTGGCATCGCCGCCTCCTTCGATTGTTGCTTCTGCGGAAATGGTGTAGACAGCCCCCGGCTCGGCAGCCAGATTCTCGAACAACAAGCGTTCCGACTCTCCCGGCTCGATAGACGGTATCAGCTGGCCCAGCGGAGCGACCTCGTCGTTAACCCCGACCTGTTCCAAGGTGACAATCACAGTGATCTTCTCTACAACCACATTGCCGGTGTTGCTGATCACCACCTCAAGCGCAAGTTCCTCAGAGAACGGGATCGCCCAGATGCCACCTACGCCCTCGCTGACCGGCTCCGGGATCGTCACGGCATTCAGTGCAATGTCCCTCGTCTCGGACAACCCGCCGAGCCTGCGCAGCCGTTCCGCAATGACCACAGAGTCATAGAGGGCAGCGTATTCGCCGGTGGTGTACGCAACCGCAGGGAATTGCATCGGAGCAATCTCCGGATCCAACCGCCCCGTCGCTACTACCGCCATCTCGTAGGCTCGGTCGCCGAGACTCAGCATCTCGAAAGCAGCCCGCAGCTCCTCGTCGGCCGACAAGTCCCCAACCTCAGCGTCGAGAATCGCAACGATGGCTTCGTCGAGTTGGGAGATACCGTCGCTCCAGGAGAAGACAGAAACGGACATAAGGCCGGCCGATTCGGCTACCGGTCGAGTCACCACCATCTCATCGAGTTCGGCACTTGCGTCCTTGGCGTCTGCCGCCAGGGATTCGAGGCGTAGCACAACCGTAGGCCGATCCTCTTGGCCAAGGCCCTGGAGCAGAGTGCCGAGTTGATCGGCCATTTCGGCATGCTGCAGCGCAACCTCTTCGGCTGTGGATAGATAGTCGATGCTCTCGCGACGTTCGGTCCGGTAACGGACCGCAAGAGCAAGAACACCCACTATCACTAGAAGAACAATGAGTACGACGACTCTTCGTCGCCGCCGCGACCGACGGGGCGGTGCGAAGTCGGAATATGCCATGAGCGTGGGCGAGGAGGGACTTGAACCCTCACGAGTGTTACCTCACAGGAACCTGAATCCTGCGCGTCTGCCAATTCCGCCACTCGCCCGAATTGGGGCCAAGATGGTATCACCTCGGCAAGGTATACGGCTCAGCGCCCACCATTCGTAGACTGCCCCAATGGTTGACACAGTCGCCCCGTTGCGCATCCGCCGATTTCGGACCCTTTGGCTTGCTTCGATTCTGTCGAATGTAGGTTCGTTCCTGCAAGCGGTCGCCGCCTCATGGCTCATGCTGCAGCTCACTGATTCGGCAGCTTGGGTCGGTCTCATGGCGGCCGCCTCAACGCTTCCGCTGTTGTTCCTGGCCTTGGCTGCGGGTGCCGTTGCCGATATGTTCGACAGACGCTGGGTGCTGGTTGTGGCTCAGACCATCATGGGCTCATCGGCGGCAGCGATGGCCGTGCTCACCGCGCTCGATCGCATCACCCCTGGGGTGCTGCTGGCGTTGGGACTCCTGCTCGGCACCGGTCTCGCCTTCAACCTGCCCGCTTGGCAGGCAACCGTGCCCGATCTGGTCCCTCGCGGCATGGTGGCCAGCGCAGTTGCGCTCAACTCGGTGGCCTTCAACGTCGCCAGGGCCGTCGGACCTGCCCTTGGTGGTCTCATCATCTTGGTATCGGGGCCGGAGTTGGCGTTCGCACTGAACTCCCTGTCCTATCTCGGGGTGATTGTGGTGTTGATCGCCCTTGCCAGAGAGATGCCGACACCCGACCGCGAAGAGACCTCGATGATCAATGCCATCGCGCTCGGCGTCAGATTCGCTCGCTTCACGCCGGCGTTTCGTCGTCTCCTGGCGTTGGCCGCGATGTTTGCGATGACCTCGGCCGTGGTGCAGTCGATACTTCCCAATCGCACCGATGAACTCGGTGGAGATGCCGGGGTCTTCGGCATCTTGCTCGGAGCGATGGGGCTGGGTGCACTCGTCGGTGGCTTCAGCAGGCAACTGGCGTCCAAGTGGCTCGGAGCACTGACGCTTCCGGTATCGGTAGGCATGTTTGGCATCGCCGGTGTTGGCTTGGGCTTGGCTCCAACAATCGCCCTTGCGGTTGTTGCTCTACTCGCCGCTGGGGTCACCTGGGTCTGGGCCCTCGCCACCCTCAACGCCACTGCACAGCTGATGTCCCCCGAGTGGGTGCGGGGCAGGGCAATGAGTCTGTACACGCTGTCGTTTGTCGGTGTTCTTCCGCTCGGCTCGATCATGGCCGGATGGATTGCCGATCACATCGGCGCCGGCAGCACAAATGTTCTGCTGGGCCTGATCGGAGCCGGCATCGGGTTCTTCGTAGCGCCGCTCCTGCGCATACCCACCCTCACCGATGTTGAGACACCGGAGTTCGTAGAGAACCGGGACCAGCCCGACCACGTTGTGACCGTTGGTGGGCCCGTGCTCATCACCACCAACTGGGACATCGAATGGGACCGCCTCAACGAGTTCCTCGAGATCATGCAAGAGGTGCGGCTGGTGCGGTTGCGGACCGGAGCCTATCGCTGGCGTTTGTATCGAGACGCCGCGGACCCGCATCGACTCACCGAGCTGTTCCTCACCGTGTCATGGGAAGAGCACCTCGCACAGCACCGCCGCATCGACGATGCCAGCGCCACCACCCTGCGGAGGGCAAGGGAGTTCGACAGCACAGGCGGTCCCAGCACGGTGCACCGGGTCGCGGTGGACCTCGAGAATCCGGCTAACTGGGATGAACTGCTTGATGCCCACGCCGAGTATCACCGCCACGACGGATCGATCCCGCTGAGCAACGACAAGGGCTAGAACCACGACTCCCGCCCGCTAGCTCTGAGTTGTTCGTACAATCCCGCTGTGGGTATTGCCAGAAGTCTCGAGAAACAGCTGGAGCGGTTCGCCGATGGATTGTCGGCTGCCGTCTTCCGTGGCCGCATGCATCCGGTCGACCTCGCCAACCGTTTGGTGCGGCAGGCCGATCTCATGGTGAGCGACGGACCAGCCGGCCCCAGCATCCCCAACCACTTCGATGTAGCGGTGAGCGAAGCTGATCTAGACCCCAGCCTCGACACATCCCAACTCACCGCCGAACTGACCGCAACGCTGGCGGCAACGGCCGCCGATCGCGGCTGGCGCACCGGTGGCCCGGTTACGGTCACGATCACAACAGACTCAACCGTCGGTCGTGGCTCCATCAAATGTGCGGCCACTCCGATGCCCGCAACCCAGGCTTCATGGGGAGAACTTGCCGAACACCGCGGCAGTCGCACGTTTCAACTCACCGACAACCGCTGTGTCATTGGAAGGTCCGAAACCGCCGATATCCATCTCGAGGAAGCGGAGATTTCCCGCAACCATGCCGTGGTGTTTCGCCAAGGTGGCAGGCTCTGGATCGCCGACCTGAACTCGGCCAACGGGACCTCCATTAACGGCAAGCCCGTAACAACAGATCCGGTCGAGACCGGTTCTGGCGATATGCTGTCATTCGGGCCGACCACCTTTTCGGTCCGAGTTAGCTGAGAGGGTCAAGTGCCAGCACTGTTTCTAAACCTGTTGAAGCTGATCTTCATCGCCCTCATCTACCTCTTCCTGTGGCAGATCGGCCGATCGATCGGCGCCCACATCGGTCCGTCGCAATCAGTACGGCGCTCCAAGAAGGGCGGCGAATTGGTCGTGGTGCGCTCCGACACCATCGCCGGACAGCGCTTCCCCATCGGGGCACCGGCGGTTCTAGGTCGCAGCGAGGATGCCGACATCTATGTCGATGATGCCTACGCATCGGAGTTCCATGTCAGGATCGGGGTGCAAGACGACTCCGTCGTTCTCAATGACCTGGGATCCACCAATGGAACCTACGTCAACGGGCGCAGGGTCACCGTTCCCACAGACCTGCAAAAGGGTGACGCCGTCCAGATCGGCAAGACAATCATCGAGGTTCGCTAGGCCCTGTCGTAGCGACTGCGACCCGGGCGGTACAACGGCAGCAACAACGAGAAGCTGCTCTTGTCTTCAACACGTTCGTACGCAAGCGACCCGCCCATGGCCTCAGCGAGATAACGCGATACGGTCAACCCAAGACCGATCGAGCCCGGCTTGCTGTCCGACATTCCCGATCGGCCGTACGCCTGAAAGACCATCTCCTGGTCTTTCTCGGGGATCCCATCACCGTCATCAACAACTGTCAGGAGAACCTGGGATTCGTCGACGGAGCTGGTCACCTCAACACAGTCTCCGCCGTAGCGCACTGCGTTAGACAGAAGGTTGCGGGCGATTTGCCGAACCCGTAGCCCATCGGCCCAGACGACACCGTCGTGGATGTTGAGTGCAATCTTCTGTTCAGGACGCTCGTCAGGCAGTGAGGAAGCGACTTCCCTGATCTCTGCCGCAATGTTGACGGGCCCCGGGTCAACCCGGAGGTGTCCGGCCTCGGCTCGGGTAATGACCAGCAGATCCTCAACGATCCCTGAGACCTCGTTGCTCTGGGCCGCGATCACGCTCACAAATTGAGCGATTTCGTCATTGGAGAAGCTGTCGACTCGATCCTGGAGCTCCGAGGCGAAGCCGACGACAGCGGTGAGGGGTGTCCGTAGCTCGTGGCTGATCGATGCGATGAATTCCAGACGTGACTTCTCCAGAGCCCGCAGCTGGTCGTTTTGCTCTTTGAGTCGGTCGTTGAGACGGCTCTGTTCGAGCGTCGAAGCGAGCTGACCGGCGATCAACTGAATCAGGTTCGCCTGATGTGACGTGTAGCCGTCAAAGACATGCGTATTGAAGAAGAGGTACCCAACCACCTCGTCGGCAACGACGAGCGGGCAGCTCAAGGAAGAACGGATCCCTTCAGCGACAAGCAGGCTGACCGGATGGTCGTCGGGCCGATTGGCTGCATACGCCGGGAGGTTGTTCTCCAGGGTCGTCACCCGATATCTCTCGTTGCGAGCTATCGGCTCTGGGCGTCGATATGCGTAGCCGACGGGAATCAGCTTCGAGGAGTACGTAGCCCGGTACCACTCTGTGGTCAGTACGTGCCCGGTCTCGTCGAGGACGGCGTGCTCCATGCGATCAAACGGCAGGATCTGTTGAAGCTCGTTGTACAGGGACTCGAGGACTTCGTGCGCACTCGACCCTGAGGAGAACCCGTTGGTGATCGTGAGCAGCAGAGCAAGTTCATCAGAATGAGATATCTGGTCGCGCGGCGGTGGTCCCGGCCGTACCGGGTCGGGGACCGCACGCAATGGTCTCGCCTTGAACGTCAATTCACACAGCCCATCAGGAGTCTTTAGCTAGACGATCTTCCTGTCGACCAATTACCGGTTGACTTGAGGCAACAGCAAAGTTCCACGACGGCATCGCTTATCCTTGCGGCCAGTGCCAAAGTAGGGTCCAGCGGCGCAAAATCGATTTGCGGATATCTTGGCCCTCTACAAACAGACAACGGATCAAATGAGATACACCTGGGCGAGCGCAACACACGTTGGACTGGTCCGCGCCGGAAACGAAGACTCGGTGCGGCCGGTCAACGACGGCTCCACCGAGGAGCCCGTGGTGATTGCCGTCGCCGATGGGATGGGAGGCGCAGTGGCCGGAGAGGTCGCCTCGCGCCTTGCCATCGACGCCGCGCTGGTTGAAGAGCCCACCGCCGAAATCACCCCGGGAGAAAGGGTCCGCAACGGCAATGCCGCCGTCGTAGCTGCTGTCGCCGACGACTCCACACTGTCCGGAATGGGCACAACCCTCACCCTCGGTCTCTTTCTACCCGACGGCTCAGCTCGCATCGGCCACATCGGAGACAGCAGGCTCTATCTATACCGCGACGATGAGCTCCAACAGCTGACGAATGACCACACCTTCGTTGCCGAACTTGTCGCTATGGGACAAATCACCGCCAAGGAAGCAGCAACCCACCCCCGCCGTCACCTAGTGACCCGTGTTATTGGCACGCCAGAGGTGAACGTCGACGAGTTTGAGGTTGAGCTCAAACCCAAGGATCGGATCGTTATCTGCTCGGACGGATTGAACA
>JBLYYW010000345.1:0-3787 GCA_048550155.1 Acidimicrobiales bacterium
CGTGCCGGCCGCGGAGACACCCGCATCCGCCGAGCACCGTGCTGTTCCTCTGGATGTGCTCGGGGAACGCCGCGCCGCTGAACCGCCACCTGCCGAGTCCGCTTGTCTCGCCGAAGTGCTCCTCGAACAAGTTGATGCTTTGTATGGTGTCGCTGTCTTCGGCGATGAAGTCTTCGAAGGAGAACTCCGAGTCGACTTGGGTGAACGCAATAGCACCGAGGCAGGCCAGGGCGATGGTGATCGGGATTGTGACAACCCTCCATCGAGCAAGGAAGTGCACGACGTCACCGGCCGCCTTGAACCCGTGACCGGCCCCCTTGATCACGATGCCGGTCGGGCGGCCCGCTGCCGCGGCCTTGGCGTAGACCCAACGGGTCAGTCGGATTGGTAGGTACAGGAACAGCGGGACGAAGGCGACGAGGGCAATGACGCCGACGACTGGTAGGACCACGCTGAAGGTGACGACCGCGCCGGCAACTAGGGTCATGACGATGAACCCGAGCTTGTAAGGGAGCATCAGTCCCCGCTCCAGCGGTGGGTCGCCGACCATGCCCTCCACGGTGAGTAGCCATCGAGGGGCGATGATGCCGAGGATTACGAACCCGATGAGCAGTGCAATGGCGGTTCCGATACCGAATTGCACGATGGCCTGAATTCCGGCTACCCCGTTGGAAATAAAGGCCGCAGCCGAGGAGATGACGGCGAGGAACAAGGCCGGGAACACCAGTGTGAGGCCACGCTGGTATGACAGATCGCGGGGCACGCCGGCTACTTGTTGCTCTCGGGCGCGACCGCTGGCATGGACGAAGAAGTCGACGCCGAAAGCGATCACCGAAATCGGCCCGATGAAGCCGAGTAGCAGACCGCCCTCGAACCCGATGATGGTGAGCACTGCGCTGTACCACAGCATCGTGGTGGCGAGACCAACGGCGACCAGGGCCGCCGCCCAGTACGAGCGCAACAAGGCCCCGACGAGGACCATGATTCCTACCACCGCCAACAAGATGAACGGAGACGACTCGTTGAGCTGCTCTTCAGCGGTGAGACCGAAGTCGATGGCGATGCCAAGGGTCCGGTAGCTCACCTGATCGCCCTGCAACTCGGTTTGAACCTTCCGTAGGAACTCCTCTCCGTCGAGGCCGATGTCGTTGTTCCCATCGGGGTCACGGCCGCCGAGGTTGGTCAGATCGAGGACGACCGTGGCGTTGAACGCCGGCGCCTCCCACACCACCACCTCTTGGCCGCCTATCTGTCCGGTTCGGCTCGTGGCCGATTGGGCAAGAGTGTCACGCAGAGGGCTGCCCACTACGCCCTCACCGAGAATGTCGGCCAGGGCGATCTTGACGTCGGCATCGGTTGCTCCCGCCAAACCCCCAGGCAGCGCGTTGTCGACCTTGTCGGCGATGGAGAAGACCCCGTTGACCTCCTCGCCCAGCTCGGAGCGGAACTGCACCGCAAGGTCCTGGATCAGCTCAGTGTTTGCTCGCAACACATCGGAGTTCTCCTTGAACTCCAGGAGAACGTCGCGGGTGAGCGCGTCGCCGCCGTTGCGAGCCTCGACCACGAAGAACGAACCGGCGATCGGTGATGAATTCACGAACCGTTCGTCGGCCAGTTCAAGGGTGTCGTAGATCTCTCCTGACGGGTCGAAGTTGGGTTCTTCCTCCGAGCGACCTGTGGCGACAAACGCCGCTAGCAGCGTCACAATCACGATGCCAACCGTGATCCATCGAATATGAGCGGTGACCCAACCAAAGAAGGACGCCGACCGCCCCTCGGGTGCCTCTGACAACTGTTGATCTTTCATTGCTTTGTCCTCATCTCGTACAGGGCCGTCGTGAGACGCTGGTTATGGCACTGACACGGGGGATATACGGCCGGCAGCACGATCCGACGCCTGCGCACCGAAGAAGAGGTAGCCAATCATCCACAATTCGCCGACGGTCAAACCCAAGGCGGCGACCGTTCCGGCAGCAAGGTTGTCCTCGTTGCGGAAGAGCTTGAAGAACCACAGGGCTGCCAGGGCCTGGGCGAGCGCGATCGTGAGGGCAGCGGCGATGCCGATCCGAGCGAACGGGTCAGCGGCCACGCAGAGCTCGCTACGCACGAAGAGGAATCCGACGACTCCCGCCACGGCGAGCCCGAGGAAAACACGCCAGTCCACCGGGCAGTTGTGAGACGTGTCGACAACGCAATACCTCTGGTTTCAGGGTGCTTGGGTGGGCTAGGGGCGTGCTCCGTGGTGTTGGCCCTCGCCTCCCACCATAGATCGTCATTGATTACTAGCAAACTATTTCCAGTAATTGGATGCGAGCTTTGGTTTATGCTTGAGTGATGGCCTGGAGTTTCCTCACCAACCACGCTCGAATCTTGCTGTTCATCGCTAGCAGCCCAGACGCACGCCTGGTGGACATCGCCAGCGAACTCGGCGTCACCGAACGCACCGCCTACGGGATCGTGGCCGACCTCACTACAGCCGGGTACCTCGAGAAAGAACGAGACGGGCGCCGAAACAGATACCACGTCCAACACCACCTACCGATCCCCGACGACTTCGCCCGGCAACGAACCATCGGCGAACTCTTCGAGGTGCTCATCAGTCCGACCACCGAAGGCTCGGCTACGCCACGAGCAGAGATCCCTTGATCACCGCCATGACGAGTCTCGAGTTCGTTTTCATGCGGCGATAACGAGTGGCGCTGCCAGAGATTCGCCTGTGGTTCCCAACTGCACTGCTGGCTGGCTAACCCATGGCCGAGCGCGTTGCCCTGATCTGGTCGTTTGAGATTGCGAGCGGTCTTAGTGATCCGGCCACCTTGGCGCTCGCCGAAATCGGCCCGTCTAACCTCAATCGAGGGGGCGGACGATCAGCGTCGCCACATCTGAACGGTGTCATGACGCGCCGCCAACAGTCTCGGAGGGCTGAGGATGCCGAGAATGGTCAGAATCTGTTGAAAAGCACAGGGCGGCAGGCACCCTCAGAGCCAACCCTTCAGACCTCTCAAACGCTACGGAACCACCGCAACGCCCACCACAATCACTAATCAGGCACCCTCAGCGCAGGTGTGGCTAGAACCGTTCACCGAGCTGCGGATGCCGAAGATCTTCAACCTCAAGACCGATCCGTTCGAACGCGCCGACATCACGTCGAATTCGTACTTCGACTGGATGATCTCGCACGCCTATCTGATGATCCCGGCCCAGGCGTATGTAATGCAGATGGCGTCGTCGTTGATCGAGTTCCCGCTGCGCCAGGAATCGGCCAGCTTCACCGTGGGTGCGATGCTGAGCAAACTCAACGCAGGTATCGGGAGCTCGTGACCGCCCGGGCCGCCGACACGCTCCGACGCCCGAACGGCTTCGTTTCGGATCCCGGACAGCGTCGGGCCCGATTGGAGCGAAGCATGACCGAACCGACCCACACTCCACCACGCGGCGCCTAACGCGTTGCGAGATCTCCAGCACAGTAGTCTCGAGCGATCGAACATCTGTTGGTGTCGGAGGGGGACTTGAACAAACCTCGCCCTACGTGCATCAAGCGTCGTCCTACGGTAGCCAGCGTCCCTGAGCGGCATCCAGGGACCCTCGAAACCGCTTTCTACCGTTCGATACCGCTCCAGGACGCTAGAAACCATTAGCAACGCGACACCCTTCGCCTCACCCGGGGACATCGAGAATGAGCCCAAGCAACTCCCGTACCTGCCCCAAGACAGCCGGCCCAACATTGCCTCGCGTCCGTTCGATCCGCCCCGCCGCCACCGCTCGAATGTGCTGGCACTGAGCAGAC
>JBLYYW010000346.1:0-2668 GCA_048550155.1 Acidimicrobiales bacterium
CAACAAGCTTGCCGGCAGCCTGCTGCGCAACGGCTACGAGCTCACAGTGCGAGACCTCGATCGGTCTGCAGCTGACAGCTTCTTGGCTGCGGGTGCGTCGTGGGGCGGCTCACCGAAGGAGATGGCCCAAGCCTGCGACATGGTCATCACCTGCTTGCCCAGCCCAGCGGCTTGCGCCGAGGTGATGGAGGGCCATGACGGGTTGCTGGAAGGGCTCTCGCACCCCACGATCTGGGCCGAGATGAGCACCACCGATGCCGGCGAGGTCGCCCGAATGGCCGAACTCGTCAGAGCGAAAGGCGCCGAGGCGATCGACTGTCCAGTGTCGGGCGGATGTCATCGCGCCGAAACCGGCAACATCAGCATCTTTGCGGGCTGCAACCGGTCCACCTTCGAACGCGCCTTTCCGGTGCTCACCGCGCTCGGCCGGCGGATCCTGCACACCGGCGAGGTGGGCTCTGCGTCAATCCTGAAGGTGATGACAAACTACCTCGCCACGGTGAATCTGGTGTCGGTGGCCGAGGCGCTCACAACCGCAAAAGCGATGGGCCTGGACCTCAACACGACCTACGAGGCGATCGCAATCTCTTCAGGGACCTCGTTCGTGCACGAAACCGAGGGGCAGGTCATCCTCAACGGGTCCCGAGACATCAGCTTCACCATGGATCTGGTTCAAAAGGATATCGGTCTCTTTCAGGCGCTTGCGGAGGATCATGGGGTTCCCCTGGAGCTTTCGCCCTTGATCAACCAGATCTTTGCTGACGGGATAGACCGCTACGGGCCGCGTGAACTGTCTCCGAACATCATCAAACGGCTCGAGGACGCGACCGGCCTCGATGTGACCGCGCAGGGCTTCCCCTCTGAGATGGTCGACGACGAGCCCGAGGAAGCCGGGTATGAGGTGATTCCGACCGGTCGTCAGCGTTGACCTTCGGCCCATATCGAGCCGGTAGCCTTGTGCGGTGACTCACCGGAGGATTGCGCTGCTGGCATCGGCCGACGCGATGGACCTCGACACCGACGGCCCACTGCTCTTCCCCGCCCTCGAACAAGCCCAGGTGGACTACGACGTGGTTGCTTGGGACGACCCGAAAGTGAAGTGGCAAAGCTACGACGCAGTCGTGCTGCGAGCCACGTGGGACTACTTTCGACGGGTTGAGGACTTCTTGGATGTGTTGGAACTCATCGACAAGGTGTCCACACTGCACAACCCACTGGATGTCGTGCGGTGGAACATCGACAAGCGCTATCTGAACGACCTTTCTTCGGCAGGTTTGCCAGTTGTCCCCTCGGCGTACGTGGCACACCTGTCCCCTCCCACCGAACTGGGGCTCGCCCTGGGCCAGGTCTTGGGATGGGGCAGCGACGAGGTAGTCGTGAAGCCCACGGTTTCGGCCGGCTCCAACGATACGTTTCGGCTGGACGCAGCCGACGGGTCAGCGGTGACGAGAGCAGTCCAGTCCGTCATCGACTCCGATCGGGTGGCAATGCTCCAGCCCTATCTCCACCTGGTCGACTCCTATGGCGAGCGTGGCTGTGTGTACGTCAACGGAAGCTTCGATCACGCGTTTGCCAAGAAGGCGCTCTTGACCCCCGGCCGTCAGGACGTGGATGGTCTGTTCATTCCCGAACGCGTTGAGGCAGTGGAGTTGACTGACGCTGAGTACGACGTCGCTCACCGCACGAACGCGTGGCTCACATTGACCTTCGGGCCCCTGCTCTACGCCCGGATCGACATGCTCGCATCTCCGGCAGGCCCGATGATTGTTGAGGTCGAACTCATCGAACCAAGCCTCTTCATGGCGTCCGATCCGCCCTGCGCCAAGCGTTTCGCAGCTGCCGTGGCCGGACTTCACTAACCATGGGTCAGTACTTCAGCGAACAGGCAGATGGCGAATCACGCCCTCGGGCAGTCGTGCTGACCGTGCCTGGACTCTCTACCAGCCTCGTCACCGACAGCGGTGTCTTCTCACCCGGTCAAATCGACCGCGGAACGCGATATCTGCTTCGTACCGGCCCGCAACCCGCCTACAGCAACATGGACATCGTGGACATCGGCGCAGGCTATGGCCCGATCACGTGTGCACTCGCAACCTGGAATCCCCAGGCCACGATCTGGGCGGTTGAGGTAAACGAGCGCGCCCGAACACTATGCGAAACCAATGTCGCCAATCTCAACCTCGAGAATGTCAAGGTCGTGAGTCCTGAACAGATCCCCGACGATCTTCTGCCCGATCAGATCTGGAGCAACCCCCCGATCCGAATCGGCAAGAAGGCACTTCATGAGCTGCTGCTCTTTTGGTTGCGGAGGCTTCGCCCCTGGGGTTCGGCTCATCTGGTCGTCCAGAAGAACCTCGGGTCTGACAGCTTGCACCGCTGGCTCGAAACGCAGAGCTTCGACGTTGTTCGACGTGGTTCTGAGCGTGGCTATCGCGTTCTTGACGTGAAACACGCCGATCCCGACGCCATCAAAGGGCTCCAGGACTCATGAAACCGCTCTCGCCGACCGACCTGAAGCGGCTCCATCGTTCCTGGCGCAAGAGAACTGACCAGCGGCTGGCAATCATCCTCGACGGAGTCCAGCAACCCTTCAACCTCGGCGGGATACTCCGCAGCGCCGCTGCCTATGGAGTCAGCGATCTCTGGCTGGTGCCCCCGACCTCCGACC
>JBLYYW010000347.1:0-2830 GCA_048550155.1 Acidimicrobiales bacterium
CGAACAGGCGAGAAAACCGAAGAGCGACACAGGCAAGATGAGCCCGTCGGCTCCGTCTTCGAACTTGAATGCTCCGAACACGACCGTGCTGGAAAATATCATCGAAGCACCACAGCCCGCTCTCGGCGAACCCACGGACGAGGTGATCGAGCGGGCGCGAGCACTGCTCGGCAATCTCGGCGTGGCCGAAAAGGAACACGTGTATCCCCGTGGGCTCTCCGGTGGCCGACAGCACCGGGTAGCCGTCATGCTCGACCTGGCGAAAGACGGGATGACGATGGTCGTCGTCACTCATGAGATGAGCTTCGCTCAAGAAGTCGCGGACACTGTTTCTTCGCTGACGTTCTCATACCCGACGGAGTTCTCGGCCTCGCGCCGACGGAGTTGTGGCTCGGCCAGTCCTATGAAAGGCTCGAGGCAAGTCAGACAAACAAGACAAGGGAACCGTTCATGAGCATCACGAAAATCATTGAGGTCGTCGGTCGGTCAGCGGAGAGCTCGGACGCCGCCGTCAAAGACGCACTGGCCCAGGCCGGAAAGAACCTCCGCGACATCAAGGCACTCGACGTAGTCTCCGTGGGTCTCAGAGGCGACAACATGGACACATGGGGAGCACACGTTCGAATTTCTTTCCTCGTCGAGAACGCTGACGACTGACGAGTGCCCTACAACCAACTCGCTCTCCTCGGAGGGTCGCTCCCGGCGGGCGCCAGCCGGGCCTACTTGCCGACCCAAGGCGAATTGATGTGCAGCTAGGGTTTGCGTATGGACACAAAGCGATGACCGAGCACGACGACACGGCGACCGTCGAATCGAGCCTACGGCTCGGCAGCGGGTTCGCTGCCAACGAACGAGATCACATCGTTGCCAGCTGGGCGAGCCTCAGCAACCGTCTGGAGTCATTTCCCCGGGGGACGGTGGAGCTGGAGATATCGGTCAAAGAGCGCTCGAAACCGAGTCAGCGGACAGTACTCGAAGCGTGGATCGCGGGGAACCTACGGCTTGTGGCGACTTCGGAACACGCCGACCTCGACCAAGCCCTGATCGAGGTACGAGACGATCTCATCCGCCAACTCACCGATGCGAAAAACCGCACCGAGCCTCGCCACCAACGAGCGCTTCGCGACACGATCCGAGACGACCAGTGATCAGGCACCGCTAGTTCAATCGCGTGCAGATCCACTAAGCAATGCCTGTGGGTGCCCAAAATTCGGACGTGGGCGCTGACTAGGGCAGATACCCACCGATCCTGAGGGTGTGGTGACCGGAAAGTGGCGCGTGGGTGTTGACCAGGCCCGATGCCTCCATCCTTGGGCATCGTGTTTCGTATCCTCTACAGCTTCCTGACCTCTCTGGCCCGTCTCGCCGTCCGCACTGGACGCTCGAAAGACCTACAGATCATCGTCCTGCGTCACCAGCTCCAGGTCCTTCGCCGCCAGGTTGAGCGCCAAACATCAACGACAACGACCGGTCCCTGCTCGGAGCTATCGCCGCAGCGCTCCCCCGCCGACTTCGCCAGGGCTGGATCGTGACACCCGAGACGTTGCTGCGCTGGCACCGCAAACGAATCGTCAACCATTGGACCCAGCCACCCGCTCGCCGCACCGGAAGACCACCCACCACTGCCCAGATACGCGAGCTGATCGTGCGACTCGCCAACGAGAACCCGACATGGGGATACCGGCGCATCCAAGGCGAACTCGCCACCCTCGGCCACACCATCGCCAGAACCACCGTGTGGCAAATCCTCACCGACACCGGCATCGACCCGTCCCCGAACCGGTCCGACGTGACCTGGACCCGATTTCTACACCCCCAGGCCGCGGTCGCGTGCGACTTCTTCACCGTCGACACCGCCACGTTTCGCCGCTACTACGTCCTGTTCTTCATCAAAGTGAACACCCGCGAAGTGTTCTACGCCGGCTTCACCGCCAACCCCACAGGTGTTTGGACCACCCAAGCCGCCCGCAACCTGTTCAACGGCCACGGCAAACGCCTTCAGGGTGCTCGGGCGCTGGTTCGCGATCGCGGCAGCCAGTTCACCACCAGCTTCGACGAGGTCTTCCGAACCGAAGGCCTCAAAATCCTCAAAACCCCAATTCGAACCCCCATGGCGAACACGTTCGCCGAACGATGGATCGGATCGATCCGCCGAGAGCTTCTCGATCGCACAATCGTGTGGAACCGACGACAGCTCGAACGCCTCGTCCGCGGCTACATCGACCACCACAACCAGCACCGACCCCACCAATCGCTCGGACAACGGCCGCCAATACCCGTCGACCACCCACCAGAGACTCCACCAGCAACCAGCACCGTGATCAGAACCAGCCGATGCGACGGACTCATCAACCAATACCGAAACGCCGCATAACCCGGCACGACCGACTTTCCGGTCACCACACCGGTCGTCCGAAAGTCAGATGGTGCGCTCTACTCGATACTCCCGAACCAACATCGGGGCGTGGGGTGAGGCCGCCGGCTCGTCTCCATGCAACACGTCAGGGTCCATGTCGATACCACCCGGCCACGACAACGTGCCGGCCACCGGATCCACGGCCACCGCAGCAAAAGCCTCATCGCTGTCGAGCTCAGCAAGAACCCCGCTGAGCACGCCCGTGAAATCCATCTCCCTCACCAGCCCATCGGTGAACACGACACGCAACGTCCGCTCTGCGATCACTTCGACATCACTGACACGAGCGAACACAATCATGTCCACAGTCTACCGAAGCGGCTCGATCGACGTCAGCGAAGCCGGCGTCTGGGCCAACCGCCAATTGGCCAGCAACTCCCCGACATGATCGCTCCTCCACTGCTCAACAAGCCG
>JBLYYW010000348.1:0-7793 GCA_048550155.1 Acidimicrobiales bacterium
AACATGATCGTTGTGATTACTTCGTGAGCACCTCGGTAGGCCTTCAACGCACCGACCACCGCACCCAGGAGTGCAGCGACCGAACCGCCGACTACGAGCGCCAATGGCAGGTGGATGACCATCGGGAGGTCGAAGTTGTAACCGACCCAGGCGGCGAACGCTGCGCCGAGCAGTAGCTGGCCCTGCCCGCCGATGTTGAACAGTCCGGCCTTGAATGCGAACGCAACCGCCAAACCCCCCATGACCAGCGGGGTCGCTTTCTCAAGCGTTCGGCCTATGCCCGATGCGGAGAAAAACGACTCGTCGAGAATCGACCAGTACACCGCCAACGGGTTTTCGCCTGAGACGAGAAGCAGAACACCTCCCGTCACCGCTGCCAACAAGACAGCGACGATCGGGAGACGCAGGCCCCAAAGTCCGGCGGCGAGGGCGCTCGATTCAGAAGAATCGGGCTCCTCGCCGCCGAGCTCAGGATCGGCGATCGCCGTACCTGTCACTACCCGGGTACGTAGCCGGTTTCGAGCGAACCGCTGAGAAGGTCAGCGGTGATCTGGTCGACCGTGGTCTTGACTTCGTCTGGCACGGTGTCTTCGAAGTCGTGGTACGGGGCGAGACCGACATCTCCGATGAAGTTGCCGGCAACGATCGTGCCGTCCGCACCCTGGGCAACGAGCTCAGTGACACCCTTGTCGATGAGTTTCATGGCGCTGGTGATCAAGCAGGGCTGAGCCTCGGGCACCGTCTCCCACTGGTCGGTGTCGACACCGATGCAGAACGCACCGTCCTCTTTCGCCACCTCGGTGAGCGCACCATTACCGGTTGCACCACCGGCACCGAAGATCACGTCGGCGCCGTTGTTGATGGCCTGACGAGCGGTGTCGGCGCCCCAGGCGGGATCACCGAATGCTGTGTCGAGGCCGCCGGGGTGGTAGGTGCTGATGAGGTTGACCTCGGCGTTGACGTACTTCGCGCCGTTCTCGAAGCCTTCCTTGAACGCAACAACTGGCGGCACTAGATCGGTACCGAGCACTGCACCAACCGTGTTGCTGGTTGTCATCAATCCTGCGAGCGCTCCGGCCATGAATCCGGCCTGATCCTCGGGGAAGATGATTCCGGTGACGTTGTCACGAACCTCGCCCTGGAACTGGTCGACGCCGATGAACGTGGTTTCTGGGTTTTCGTCGGCTGCGATCCCGGTTGCCTCACCCAGGCCGAATCCGACGGTGACGATCATGTCGGCATTTCGGTCGGTGAAGGATCCGATGTTGTTTCCGTAGTCGGCGGCAGCAATCGTCTCGATGAACTCGATCTTCATGCGGTCATCGGCCTCCGCCGCTGCTTGAAGGCCTTCCCATGCGCTCTGGTTGAAGCTCTTGTCATCGACCTTGCCGGTGTCGGTGACGAGTCCGACGCAGATCACGTCTTCGTCACCACAGTTGTCCGGCAGCGAGCCCTCGGCTCCTGAATCATCGCTTCCACCGCAGGCTGCGGCGACGAACGCCAGCGCAGTCAACATGGTGAGAAGTCGTTTAAGCGAAACGCTCATTTCTGTTCTCCCTTGGTTATGGGTGTTTACCCACGTACTCGCACGATCTTAGTCCGGGTTTGGCGTTGGCACGAAGCTTCGTGATAGCGAAATCAGACAGTAACTTTGCCCTGCCCGTCGAGGGTAGGCTCCCGACAGTGGGTACCGAAGCCGAATCAGCTGAACGTCAGGCGTTGATCGGGGCACTGCTCGATGCCCAGCGCAGCGGAATCAATCGAGGAACTTCGGGAAACGCCAGCTACCGCAGCGGCACCGGTTTCGTGATCACCCCATCGGCGCTTCCGTACGACAGCATGGATCCCACCGACCTGGTCGCCGTCAACGAAGAAGGCATCGCAAACGGGCCCCATCGACCGTCCTCGGAATGGCTCTTCCATCAACGGATCTACCAGCATCGACCGGAGATACACGCAGTCGTGCACCTCCACTCACCCGCTGCGACCGCGCTGTCGACACTGCGCCTCGATGTTCCTCCGTTTCACTACATGGTGGCCGTCGCTGGTGGCATGGACATTCGCTGCAGCGACTATGCGACCTTCGGAACCGAAGAGCTTGCCGATGCGGCAATTCTGGCTCTGGCCGACAGAACGGCATGCCTTCTCGCCAATCACGGCTTGATCGCATGTGGGCCCTCGGTGCGAGCCGCCTACGACCTCGCCATTGAAGTTGAGTCGCTGGCCCATCACTACCTACTAGCTCGCAGTGTCGGTCAACCAACCCTGCTTTCCACCGCTCAGATGAACGAAGTGCTCATCAAGTTCGGCGACTACCGGCCAGACAAGTAGAACCGAGCCCCGACCCAGCGAGGGTGCGACGCATCGACCCGATCAGACCAGTGTCTCGCACACGATGCCGTAGGGATCGTCACCGCGCTCCAGCCTCTTGCGCCAGGAGACTTCGAAACGGTCGAGCAACTCGAGCATGCGGGCCCCCGAGCGATAGAGCCGTCCGAAGTCGAGCCAGTCCTTCTCGTGTCGCAACGCCTCGGGGGGCATGGTGAGGCGGCCAGCCCGTCCGTTGCATCTGCTGTACTGATTCTCGACGTACCGCGCTGACCCTTCAACCTGCTCGGTACCCCGTTCGAGCATTTCGATCTCCGGCCATCGCTCATAACGTGTTGCTCGCAACTCGACAAACCGTCGAACAAGCCTCAAGGCCTGTCGGTCATCATGGGTCATGGCGGCGACTTCCACCAACCGTGTCTCTTCCTCGGCACGGGTACGGTTGTCCGGGTGTGTCGACGGCGGAGTAGCCGGGTCGTACCCCAGAGGAATCCGCCAACGGGCATCGAACAGCTGATGGAAATGGAACGCCTCGTGCACGACGAATCGAGCGAACTCCCACGATTGAGGACGGTAGTTTCGACCCGAGCAGTCGAAAACCAGCGCCTCTGAGTCAGCAAGATCTAGTTCGACATGGACCTCTTCGCCTTCTCTGGACTTGAACGCTTCGACGATCTGGTCGTTCACCCAGAGAAGCGGCAATTCAGCAAATGCGACGTCCTCTGCTCGGCGAGCCATTGGCCGATCCTGATCGATCTCACAGAATGCACCACCTTCGATTTCAGACAACCGGCCTCTATCGACCGGTCCGGTGCAGATGCCGAAGCCGGGATTTTCATCACCGCCTCGGCACACAAACAGCGTAGGGATGGCGATGGGATTGAAGCCATTCCCCCAGATCACGTCGCCACAGGCGCCGAATGTGCGCGCGATCTCGGAGAGCTGGTGCATCAACAAGTGGGCCGCACCCTGTTCAAAGGGCTTGGTGGGTCCACGCCTCGACCCGTCTGGCGGGCCAAACTCTTGGATATGAGTTGCGTCGCCGGCCTGCATTGGGATCAGTTTTCCCTCAGAAGCAGTGGAAACTGGTGGATGCTGCGACATTCATGTGCACACAACTCTCAGTTTGCTCCTAGGAACTGACAAGGGCGAAGGCGATGGCATCACAATGCATGCATTGATAATCGACGATGAGAACGACATCGCGTTAACCGTCGCGGCGGCGTTGGAGCACATCGACATCACGTCGACCATCATCCTCGATGGGCAAGCGGGCTTCGATGAGGCGCTCACCAACTCCTATGACCTCATTTTGCTCGACCTGCTACTTCCCTCCAAGAACGGATTCGATATCTGCCGATCACTCAGATCTGCTGGTGTCGCAACTCCGATTTTGTGCCTGTCGGCCAAGACCGGAGAGTTCGATGAGATCGAGGCACTCGAACTCGGAGCCGATGATTATTTGCGCAAGCCGTTCTCTCTCGACGTTCTTCAAGCCCGAATAACAGCGCTTCTGCGACGTCCCCGTACCACTGCGGATGCGGCGGCGTTCGCTGGCATTCGGTACGACGCGTCCACTCGCGAGGCCGAAGTGGAGGGCTCAGCGATACATCTGACCCCTCGGGAGGGCCAAGTCCTGGCCCAACTCATCCAGGCCGGTGATCGGCCCCTCTCGAAGAATGAGCTCCTGAGCCGGGTGTGGGGCGATGGGTACGGAGGCAATCCCAACGTCGTCGAGGTCTACATCCGGTACCTCCGCCAGAAACTCGGGCGCGACCGTGTCGACACAATCCCCCGTACCGGCTACCGCCTTCGCGCCAACCCCTGAGATGACACCAGGCATTACGGGTGCTGCCATTGGCCTTCTCTGTCTGATGGTCATCGCATGTGTGGTGCACATGTTGCGCACTCGACGGGGACTGTCTCGTTTGCGGCAATCGATCGGTCAAATCGATGCATATGCCCCGCTGAGCGGGGAAGAACCGGCTCACTTGCCTGCGAATCTTCATCCGTTGTCCACGTCACTCCGAGCGCTACTCACCAGATTCGAGGGCGAGCGATCCTTCGAACGGGAGCAGCTGGCTGCCGCATGCCACGAGATCCGGTCACCCTTGACAGCGCTACACGCACTGACTGAACTGCAACTCTCGAGGCGGTCTCATCCGGCCCAACCCTCATCGACTGCCGAACTCGATCTCGCTCTGCGGAACATCCGTCGGATCGACGCGTTGGTGAACGATGTTCTCGCCCTCAGTCTGACAGCTCACGCCGACAACCCTTTTGCCCTTTGGGGTCCCGTCGAGTTGGTGTCTCTGGTCCGGTCTGAAGCCAGCGCTCAATCGAACCCGGTGCCGGTCCAGGCCGAGGTCACGACGGCGTCGGTCGTCGGCGATCCTCGTCGGCTCAGATGGGCAATCTCGAACCTGCTGGCCAACGCTGCCGAACACTGCGAATCCAAGGTGCTCGTCGAGGTTCGCACGGACCACATGAGTGATGAACGAAGTGCAATCGCCATACGAGTGAGCGATGACGGTCCCGGGCTGGGCACCGACGATCCCCAGCGCCTGCTGTTGCGTTTTCGTCGAGGGTCGAATGCCGTCGAGAAATCGGCCGTTTCAGGCCTGGGTCTCACGATCGTTCAGTCGGTGGTGGAAGATCATGGTGGCGAGGTATGGATTGAACCGGAGACCAGCCTCGGAGGAGCCGGTTTCACGGTGATCCTGCCGGTAGCCCCAGATGGGATCGACGGTTTCGACGACCCGTTCGATAACTCCTCACCATCGGTGGACAACGATCTCACCTCACTGTCCACCTGAATCGTGGCCCAACGCGGATTGGCCGACGGTCCGCAATGGCCCACACCACCTGGACCTGGCGTTACCGTAGGCACCGATGAGTAACGAGAATGTAGGAAAGAACTTTGCCAACGTCGGCGTTGTCGGCGCCGGACTGATGGGCTCGGGAGTTGCCGAGGTGTGCGCACTCGCCGGTATGCAAACGACCGTCATCGAAGCCAGTCCGGAGGCCGCGGAAGCGGGGCTGGCACGAATCGAGAAAAGCCTGGCCCGGGGTGTGAGGGCAGGCAAGCGATCCGACGAAGACGTCGATGCTGCCAGGTCGAGACTCAACATCGACAACGACCTCGCTGCACTCTCCGAGTGCGACCTGGTCATCGAGGCGATCATCGAGAACGAAGAAGCCAAGATCGATCTCTTCACCAAGCTTGACCAGATCGTTACTTCCACCGACGCCGTGCTGGCCTCCAACACCTCGTCGATTCCCATCATGAAGCTGGCCATGGCCACCAGTCGGCCCGAGAACGTGGTTGGAATCCACTTCTTCAATCCCGTCCCGGTCCTGCCCCTGGTCGAATTGGTCACGAGCCTTCACACCAGCAAGAACACCAAGGCTCGGGCTGAGCACTTCGCCTCCGATCAGCTCGACAAGAGAGTGATCGTCTCCCAGGACCGAGCCGGGTTCATCGTCAACGCACTGCTGATCCCGTACCTGCTCTCAGCAATCCGAATGTACGAATCGGGTTTTGCGTCGAAGGAAGACATCGACGACGGGATGGTGGCAGGTTGTGCGCACCCGATGGGCCCCTTGCACCTCACCGACCTGATCGGTCTCGACACCACCATGGCGGTAGCTGAGTCGCTCTACGCCGAGTTCAAGGAGCAGCTCTATGCTCCCCCACCGCTGCTGGCCCGGATGTGCGAAGCTGGTCTACTCGGTCGCAAATCTGGCCGCGGGTTCTACAGCTACTAGGACCCGGCGAATCCCCGAGCCTGCTCACCCGAGGGCAACGGCGCGGGCCACCTCACCCCATTTGGCGAGCACCTCGGGCTTTGAACGCAGCTCCTCATCCAGAAGGTACAGAGCGACCCGCTCAGCGGTGCCGGAGTAGCGGTCAAGAAGCCGGTCCGCCATCTCGTCCCAGGTCGCAACGACCGCGTAGTGTTCGAGCATCTCATCGGTGATCGTGTGCTCCATGGCCTGGATATCTCCGGCTTTCATCGCCAACCGAAGCGCAGTGGTCGTGCCCTCGAACCCGAGGTCGTCGAACTGAAATGCGTAGTTCGGCGTGGTCCCGTAGAAGGCGATCTGTTGTCGTGCACGGGAGATCATCGGGGCCCGCTCTTCAGGGGAGTTGCCTGCCACAGCGAAGACCGGAACGATCAGATCCTTACCACCGCTGGCCGGCACCAACTTCTCCGTTAGGTAACGCTGGCTGTGAAGAGGGTGGACGTGGATCCCGTCGGCCACCTCGGCCGCGGTTCGAACCATCAGCGGCCCGACCGCCGAGATGTCGACCTTCATCGGATGGTCGTGCTGAGGAGGGGCCCAATCTCGGGGTAGGAGCGACAAGTTGTAGAACTCCCCCTCGTAGTGCAGTTGCTCTTCTCGGTTGAAGGCCCGGAAACACGCATGCACGGCTTCGACGTATTCACGCATCCGTGCGGCAGGCTTGGCGAACTCTGCGCTGTAGCGACGCTTCACGTGCGCTCGAACCTGACTGCCGAGGCCGAGCCGGAACCTGCCATCGGTGTTGGCAGCCATTTCGTACGCGACGGCGGCCGAGACCATCGGGCTGCGCGGAAAGGCGACGGCGATCCCGGTGGTGAAAAACAGGGATGGGGCCGCCATGGCACATGCTGCGATTCGCATCCATGGGACCGAGGAGGTTTCGGTGAAGAGCATCCCGGCAAACCCCTCTGCCTCGATGCTCCTCGCCAGCGTCACCGCTTCTTCCCACGACGATTGACCGACCATGACATCGAGTTTCATGAGACGTTGATAGCCACCGGTCCCCAACGGCGCAAACCTCTTGCTGGTGAAGCTGACCGGGTGAATCCCAACCGGGGCTGTTGGCCGAATTGGTAGCGTGTACTGCCCATGGCCAAGACCAAGATGATCACAACCAACCGTCAGGCCCGGTTGAATTTCGAGATCACCGAAACCTTCGAGGCCGGGATCGTGCTTGCGGGAGCCGAAGTCAAAGCCTTGCGCGAATCAAACGTGAAGCTCAACGATGCCTATGCCCGGTTCGAGGACGGAGAGCTGTACTTGGTCGGTCTTCACATTGCTCCCTATTCGCGGGCGGGTACGCACGTGGTGCTCGACCGAGCGCGGCGCCGCAAGCTGCTGATGCACAAACATGAGCTGGTCCGGCTGTCATCGAAGGTCAACCAAGAGCACTCAGTTTTGGTGCCGATGGCGCTCTACTTCAAGAACGGACGCGTGAAGTTGGAACTGGGTCTCGGCAAGGGTCGAAAGACTGTCGACAAACGCCAGATCATTGCCAAACGCGACGCCGACCGCGAGGCCCGCAGGGAACTGGCCGAACGTTCTCGGTACTGACCTTCCAGAACAGGTTTCACACCCCAACGCGCCCCAATCCGCAAGCGTTTCGGCGCCCAGCGCCGAAAGGCGGTAAGTGACGAGGCCGCAAGGCCGAGGAACGA
>JBLYYW010000349.1:0-3205 GCA_048550155.1 Acidimicrobiales bacterium
GTCCCGTCGATGCTCTGCATACCGGCGAGGAACAGAACCGTGTTGAAGCCGATCTGTTGCCATATAAACAAGATGATCACGGCGATCAGCGCGATCGAATCATCAGAAATCCACTGGGGTTGTGCAGCCTCCCATCCGGTACCGAGGAGGGAATTGAACCACTCGGTAACCCTGAGAATCATGTAGTTGAGGTAGCCGACCGTCGAGTTGAACAGCTGCTTCCAAATCAGCGTGACGCCGACAACACCCGCGATCGAAGGGAGGAAGTAGACCGCACGGAAGAACTTCATTCCCGGCAGCTTGGAGTTCAGCAAAGCGGCCAGCAGCAATGCGGGGAAGACGGCAAGTGGAATGGCCACCACTCCAAAGATCACGATGTTGCGCAGGGCCTTCAGAAACAGAGCGTCGGAGAACAGATCGATGTAGTTCTGGAAACCGACGAAGTTGGCGTCGGTGAGGCCGTCCCACTCGGTGAAGCTGATGAACAGCGACACAATGAGCGGCCCGGCAAAAAAGGCAAGGAACCCAAGGACGTTGGGAGCGACGAACAGCATGCCGTCCATGTTCTCGCCCTCGGTCTGGGTCGTCTTGAAGAGATGTGCTGCTGCGTCCGACCAGAGAATGCGGGCAAAGACACCAGCGATTACCGCACCAACCGCGAGCAGGACGACGTCCCCCGCTACGAGACGTTGGGCAAACTCGATCAGGCCCGGGATCAAGCCCATCGCCAGGGTCAAGACGAGAATGCCGGCGATCATGGTCCACTGGGCAACCTGCTTCAGGACCTTCTGGTTGGCTCCGGCCCTGTCGGCGAATCCGGACACAAACCACCCGAGGATCACAATGGCGAGCCAGCCAACGTTGCCGTTGAACGCCTCTCCAACTGCATCAACGCCGGTGAACATGTCCATTCGGTTCAGGGCAATGAATCCGAGCACAACCATCAATAAGAGATCGATGCTGAAGCCGGCGAACCGGCCCAGATGGACTCGTTGCAGCGTGCCCCGAACGGCTATCCCGCTCCCAATCACCGCACCGAGCAGAGCCACAAGCAGTGACCAACGCACCGGACCGTCGAGGACAATGCCGCGTTGAACGGCTACAGCAACCAGGGCAGATGTCAGGAGGACCGCGGTAAAGACTCGCCACACGAGAAGTGGGCGGAACCAGCGTGGTTCTCCGGAGCTTGTACTCATGGGTTTTACGGAGGCGGCGGTCATGACATCTCCAATGCTGGTGAATGGTATGCGGGGACCGGGAGGAACCCGGTCCCCGCAAATTCGCTCAGCCCCCGAAGGCGGCTGATGTTTCGCTGCAGATGTTCGATTGGAAGTCGTCGAGGTCACGGGCACCTGTGACGACAGCTTGAATCTCACTGTCCATCAGCGTCACGAACTCCGGCCAGCTTCCGGCCCAAAGTGGGCCTTCTGTGGACGGGTTGTTTTGCAGTCCATTGAGGAATGCCTGATTGTTGTCCGGCGGGCTGAAGGTGAGGAACGAATCAAGCGCTTCCTGACTCACCCGGCTCGGGATGTTCGCACCTAGCTGGGAGATCTGCGCTTGCACGCTGGCCTCGGTGAGCGCCTCAACGAGGGCCCAAGCCTTCTCCGGATCTGCGGTGTTGGCGTTGACGACATAGGCGCCCCAGAACAGCCAGTTGCCCGGTCCAGCAGCACCCTCAGGAAGTCCAACGACGTCCCAGTTGAAGTCAACGGTACGGATGCCGGGGGTTGCCCAGCGGCCGTTCTGGAACATGCCAACGGTGCCGGCACGGAACGGAGGTTCCGGATCTTCACCGTAAGGAATAACCGAGTCGCCGCTGTACAGGTCGCGCAGCGCGGTCAGACCGGCGATGGATTCATCGCTGTCAAGGCCACAGGCACTGCGGTCGGCGGTGAAGAAGCCACCACCGGCATTGTTCATCCAGGCACCGTATGGGCCCCACCATGCGCTCTGGCCGTAGCCTCTGATCTCGCCACCGAGGGCGGCGACGCCATCGACTACCTCGTTGAACGCCGCGATGTCCCACTCGCCACTGGCTTCGAGCTCCAGCGGGTTGGCAACACCGGCCTCAGCAATGAGGTCGAGGTTGACATACAGACCGAATGTGGAAACGTCACGAGGCAGACCCCACAGGGCGTTACCCGGCTGACCGGTATCCAGGTCGGTGGTCAGGTGACCCATCGGACCTTCGTAGAAGTCGGCATCGCTGTGGCCGGACGCATCGGCATATTCACGCATGTCCAGGATGACGTCGCGTGACGCAAAGTCAGCAACGTCGGTTCCAGGAATCCAGAACACGTCAGGCGCGGTACCGGCTGAGAGGTTGGTCAACAGCGTTTGCTGATAACCAGCACCCTCGTTCGAGCCCGGTTCGTAAGTCAACGTCACGCCATCGAGTGAGGCGCTGAGTTGATCCGAGATGTCGCCGTAGACGGCGGCTTCCTCCGGATTGTCTGGACGAGTCATCCAGCGCAGAGTTACATCGCCTGCAGCTGCCGCTGTTGTCTCGGTCGCTGCGGCGGTGGTATCGGTTCCATCATCAGCTGAGTCATCATCTCCGCCACATGCGGCCGCCACTAGGGCAAGCACCGCAAACAGCAGGATCAGCTTGTTCTTCATATCTCCTCCATTGTCTTCCGGAGTAGAACTCCGGCTTACGCCCTTGATTCGGGCACTGCGATCTCCACAGCCACGCCCAACTCTCCAAGCTCCGTCACTACACCTTCAGGTGCGGACGGTCCGGTAATGAGTTGGTCGATGTCTGAGAGGTCGGCAACCTTTGCAACACTTATGTTTCCGAGCTTTGATCCGTCGGCAACGACGACTGTGCGCTGCGCCGCCCCAACCATCTTCCGCTTGATCTCGGCTTCAGGGAGGTTGACGTTGGTGACGCCGTATTCGGGGTGAACCCCGTTACAACCAATGAACGCCGTAGCGACATTGATGTTCTCGAACACGAAGCTGCCCATTGGGTCGACCAACGAGTGCTGTTTGGGACGAAGGGTCCCACCGGTCAGCACAACCGAAATGCGGGGAATTGCCGGCTCGAGCTCGAGGGCATTGGTGAGACTCGAGGTGAACACGGTTACGTCGACAAGGTCTTCTCTAGCGACAATCGCCCGCGCCAGCGCGGCGGTGGAGGTACCCACGTCGAGGATGACGGTCTCTCCCGAACGAATCATGTCGACGGCAGCGCGGCCAA
>JBLYYW010000350.1:0-13264 GCA_048550155.1 Acidimicrobiales bacterium
GCAGTACTCTTCTTCGGGCGGCGCCACCGGAATTGCGGGGCGGGGTTCAGAGAACTCGGCTTCGGCGTCCACGGCGTCGCTGCTTGTTGAGCTTGCCCCGTCGACGTCTCCCTCTTCGATGAAGACGTCGTCCTCGTAGTAGGACTCGCACTGTTTGACCGGCCGATGGTCAACCCTCCCGGTCTCGAGCAGCTTGCGGTCCGCAACCTCTACGAGAACCGCGCCGGCCCTGTTTCCGTTGTCGTTGTCGCTGTAGTTCCACGACTCGACAGGCACGATTGCCGTGTTCGTCGGAGCCCAGTAGGTGAACGCTCTCGCATCCCACTGCACGATGGAATTGCTGTTTTCTCCGCCGAGAGAGAGCGTGTCGATTCTGGTTGGGTTGTCCATGTCGGCAATGTCGAACAGCGATACCTGGGCGCCGGTGGTGCGGCCCTCGTCAGTAGCGTCTTGACCGATACCCATCAGGAGCCCGTCCCCCAGGGGATGCAGGTAGTTCGAGAAGCCAGGGATCTTCAGCTCACCTCTTGCAGCAGGAGCGTTGGGATCCGAAAGATCGATGACGTAGAGCGGATCGGTCTGACGGAATGTGACGACGTACGCAACGTCACCCTGGTAACGCACCGCGAAGATCTGTTCGCCCTTGCCCAATCCGTCCACCCGACCGGTCTCTTTGAGAACCTGCCCGGCCTCGCCCAACACCACGATGGAACTTGCGGTGTCGTTCCATTCCTTGCCGACCTGACGGGTCGTAGCAACCCGGAGGTAGCCGTTGTGTTCACTCAGCGAGTACTGATTGAGCAAGTACCCGTCCACCCGACCGCTGGCGACATAGCTCGCCTTGGTGCTCTCGGTGATGTCGAAGTTGTGAAGTGCCGTCCACAGTTGCTCGCCCTCCAGGATTTCTCCAGTGGTGGGGTCCCACTCGGGATGCCGGGCTGTGGCCACGGTCAGTCGGTCGGTGGACGCGTAGACCGTCTCACCGTCGGTAACCACACCGAGCGAATCGGTGAGCGTGAAGTTGTTGTTGGAGTCGACGGTGAGAACACCGATGCTGCCAAACCCCGAGAATTCGGCCGGCAGGTGCGTCCGATTGCAGTCGAAGAGCAAGCCGTCTTCAATCGAGGCGTCCCCATCGAGAACCCGGTATGCGGGGAGCCAGTCTCCAATGGTGCTCTTTCGCAACAGGTTCTGGTTCGCTTCTGTTGCCGCGTCCTCGGTGTCAGGATTGGACGGATACAGCCAACCGAAGTTGCCCATACCCGCTCGCACCACGATTCGGATTGTGCCGTCGATCTCGCGGGCCGAGAGGTAGTTGCCTTCGAATTCGATCGACAGTCCGGTCGTTCCGCGCTCGAGATCGATCGTGGTGATGCGGGTGATCTGTGAGCCCGCGAATCGGGTTGTCCGTGCCAGATCAGATGAGACGGGAAACACTTCATCGTTCCACGCGGTGCTCATCAGAAGGGCCTGATCACCGTGTAGGAAGATCTCGCCGTTCCCGCCGTACTCGTCGATCTGGATCGAGTGTTTCAGGACCGGTGTGCCCTCGCTGATGTCGAGGATCTGTACCCGACCGTTGGCGACAACGATCATTCGGTTCCCGTCGGTCTTGACGATGTCGGCCTCGTCGACCCCAACCTCTTGGGTGTTCGTACCTGAAACGCCATCGCCACCTTCTCCGGTCGGCGCATCACTGGCGGGTGCGGTCGTTGTCGAAGCGAAATCGCGGTTGCCACCGCCGTCGGCGGCTTCCTCGGCCATGGCGTCGTCCCCCCCGGCACGCATGACCTCGGGTCCCCACCAGTACCCGCCCTGGTTGAATCCGTAGGGACCGACGCGCTCGATGCCGTCGGCAACCAGTCGCGCCAGCAGGGCGTCGCAGTCGGCGACGGTCTCGAGGCCTGCGGTGAGGATGATGTCGTCGGAGTCGAGATCTCGAGACGGCAGCGCCTCAGGATCGTCGGCGGTGCAGGCTGCGGCTCCGAGCAGCAGCGCCAACGTGACAGATGCGAGGGTTCTTGATCGACTCATACCCATGTGACGACCATCGGCAGAAGTTGGTTCCCGTCGTAGGTATTTTTTCGCCTGAGCTGACCGCGCCGTCGCTAGTGGGCGGCTTCGTAGGCGGTGATCTCCGCCTCATGGCGCAGGGTGAGGCCGATGTCGTCGAGTCCTTGCAGGAATCGTTCTTGGGTCGCGGCGTCGAGCGGGAACACGGCGTCGAAGCCGATGGCCGGAGCCTCGACCGTACGGCGAGCAACATCGATCGTCAGCTCGAGCTCGGGGTTTGTGTCAACTGCCTCCATCAGAGTGCGAACCTCGTCGGGGGCGAGGACAACCGGCACCAAACCGTTCTTCGTGCTGTTGTTTCGGAATATGTCGCCGAAACGGGGGGAGATCACTGCACCGAATCCGCTCTGCTGGATCGCCCAGACGGCGTGTTCGCGGCTGGACCCCACGCCGAAATTGGGTCCTGCGAGCAGGATGGTGGCTCCGGCGAACCGTTCGTCGTTCATGACGAAAGCCGGGTCGTCTTTCCATTCGGAAAAGAGCCCCTTCTCAAACCCTGTACGTTCGACTCGCTTCAGCCAATCGCTGGGGATGATCTGGTCGGTGTCGACGTCGGACCGATCCAACGGCACCGCAGTCCCGGTAACAATCTGTACGGCTTTCATCTACTTCTCCAGATCCGAGGGGTGGGCGAAACGTCCGACGATCGCGGTTGCGGCGGCGACGCCGGGCGAGACCAGATGAGTCCGACCCCCGCGACCCTGCCGGCCCTCGAAGTTCCGGTTGCTGGTCGACGCACACCGTTCACCGGGGGACAGCTTGTCCGGATTCATGGCCAGGCACATCGAACACCCCGGCTCCCGCCAATCGAAACCGGCCTCGCGAAAGACGACGTCGAGACCCTCTGAGATCGCTTGTGACTTCACCCTGTGCGAGCCGGGAACAACCAAGGTCCGCACACCGTCGGCAACCGTGCGTCCTTTGGCTACTGCAGCCGCCTCGCGGAGATCCTCGATGCGACTGTTGGTGCACGATCCGATGAACACCGTGTCGACTGCGATATCGGAAAACGCGGTTCCGGCCTCGAGGCCCATGTACTCGAGAGCGCGTGTCGCTGCGCCGGCCAGATCGGCGTCGTCGAAGTCAGCCGGGTCGGGGATGGTGCCGGCGAGCGGCGCGACCTGGCCGGGGTTCGTGCCCCAGCTGACGTGAGGAACGATCGTGGCCGGGTCGATCTCCACTTCGGTGTCGAAGGTAGCGCCGGGATCGGTTGGGAGCGTCCTCCAATCGGCAACGGCGGCGTCCCAGTCGGCATCGGTTGGAGCGTGATCCCTTCCTTTTACGTAGTCGAACGTTGTCTCATCGGGTGCGATCATTCCGGCCTTTGCACCGGCCTCGATGCTCATGTTGCAGACCGTCATGCGGCCTTCCATCGACAGGTCGGTGAACGCCTGACCCCGATACTCGACAATGTGTCCGATTCCCCCGCCGGTTCCGATGTGTCCGATCACGGCGAGGATGAGATCTTTGGCTGTCGACCCCGCCGGTAGGGGACCGTCGACCGTGACACACATGGTCTTGGGTCGCTGCTGGGGCAGAGTCTGCGTTGCGAGAACGTGTTCAACTTCGCTGGTCCCGATACCGAACGCGATCGAACCGAAGGCACCGTGGGTTGCGGTGTGTGAGTCCCCGCACACGATGGTCATCCCCGGACGGGTGAGCCCCTGTTCAGGGCCGATGACATGCACGATGCCCTGCCCGGGCGAACCCATGGGATGGTTTGTGATCCCGAACTCTGCGGTATTGGCCCGAAGGGTTGCGATCTGCTTGGCACTGACCTCGTCAGCGATCGGTTGATCGATGTTCTCGGTCGGGACGTTGTGGTCCTCGGTGGCAACGGTGAGGTCGGGGCGTCGGACTGTGCGACCGGCGATCCTGAGCCCGTCGAAGGCCTGGGGTGAGGTGACCTCGTGGATCAGATGGAGGTCGATGTACAGCAGGTCCGGCTCGCCGTTGTCCCCGGCGTGGACAACGTGTCGGTCCCAAACCTTGTCGGCCAGCGTCCTCGGTGCGTCAGTCACGCCGACCAATGCTAATGGCAATCCTGAGACGGTCCTTCCTGTGTGGCCTGCCTGCGCCTACCCGCGTCCGGAGCGTTTCCGGGCCGGCGTCGATTCCGGCTGAGAGCGCTGAGTGACATCGGTGACACGGGTTTGACACGATCGCCCATCCACGGGAGAACGATCGTACGATTTGTGTCATGGACGCGCCTTCCTCGCCTACGTTTGATCCCGACGATCTGGATCTTTCCGAATCGACACCTGGGGACAAGGCTGTCGCTGTCAACGACCCAACGAATTCGGTGATTGCCAAGATCGGGTTGTTCGCGGCCGAAAAATGGAAGCTGACGCTCGTGGTGTGGCTCGCGGTCATCGCGGCGGGTCTGTACAGCTTCTTCGGCGGGTTGGACCGAGAGGGTTTCCCGCCGGTCGACGTTCCGATCGTCGTCGTCGACGGTACCTACTTCGTGGACGACGAGGCCGCGGTCGACGCCGAGGTTGCGGTCCCGCTCCAAGAATCATTCAGCGACGTCGAAGGGGTCAAGGAAGTCACCACCATCGCGCTTCCCAACGCGTTCGCAATCATCGTGGAATTCGAGTCAGGTTTCAGCTCGCCCGACGGTGCTGCGCTGTTGCAGCCGGCAGCCGACTCGGTGCCGATTCCCGAAGGTGCTGCGGTCGTCGTGCGTGCACTGGACGCAACCAAGTTCGTGGAGGTCTACGACATCCTGGTGTCGGTGAGTGGGCCCGAGGGAGCCACCGCCGCCGAACTGGAGGCGGAGTCAGAGAAGATCCGGGCCTACCTCGAAGGCACAGACGGTGTCATTGCTGCAGAGACCCGCAACCTGATCACCGAAGGCCTTGACCCTGCCACCGGTGAAGAGGTCGCTCGCCAAACCCGATTCACCCGCACCGTCTTCGCTGGCGATGACGCATTCGTGCCAGCCATTGCGGTCGGGCTCATCCGTGACCCCGACGACGAATCGCTCGACATTCTCAGCTTCAGCGACTCGGTCAACGAGCGGCTCGCATCCCCCGACGCCCCCCAGCTGGCCGAGGGCTACTCGGCTGCGATCACCGCCGACTTCGCATCCGACATCAGGACCCAGGTCAACAGTCTGATCGGCAACCTTGTGACCGGTCTGGCTGCGGTCGTGTTGGTGAGCTTCCTGCTCATCGGCTGGCGGGCCAGCCTGGTCACTGCGCTGTTCATGGTGACGGTTGTGATGACTGCCCTCACCGGTCTCCTGATCCTTGGCTACACCCTCAACACCATCACTCTGTTCGGTCTGATTTTGACGATCGGCCTTTTGGTGGACGATGCCATCGTCATCGGCGAATCCATCGATGCGACCAAGGGCGAGGGCGGCACCAAGGAACGAATCATCGGCGTCGCACTCACGCGGGTGGCGATGGCGTCGCTCGCCGGGACCCTCACGACGGTGCTGGTGTTCGGTCCGCTGCTGTTCGTTGGAGGCATCCTCGGCGAGTTCATTCGTGCGATCCCGGCAACTGTCATCATCACGCTCGTCGTGAGCTACGTCGCCTCGGTCGTCTTCATTCCAGCACTCTCGAAGTTCCTGATTCTGGAGGGCAAGCCCGCCCGCAATCCTGTGATCTCGCTGGAGAAATGGACCGGCAAACGTCTGTCCCGATTGGCATCGTTCCCGGCCCGTCGCGGGCCTATCGGCTGGGCTGTGGGCGTCGTGCTCGCACTGTTACCGATTGCGGCCATCATGTCGGCGGGCAGCATCGCCGCCGGCCTGGGTTTCAACATCTTCCCAGCAGCCAAGGACGCAAACGTGTTGTTCATCGGGGTCGACTTTGCTCCCGGGAGCACCATTGAAGAAGCTGAAGACGTCGCTGACGACGTCGACGCGGCCATCGTGTCGGTGCTCGGGGATGACTTGTTGAGCGCACAGTACATCCGTGGCAACGAGCGCCGAGCCGAGATCTTCATCGATCTCGTACCGTTCGACGAGCGCGACACCAAGGCGCCGGTCTACCGACAAGAAATCGAAGATGAGCTTCTGGAGCTCGAGGGCGCACGCACCTCGGTGTCGGTGCTCGACGCGGGGCCGCCGGTGGAAGACTTCCCGTTCGCCGTCCAGATCAACGCGTCAGACGACAACATCGGGGCCGCCAAGGCTGTGGCTGAAGAACTGGTCGAGGTTCTGCCCGGGACCGTGCTCGACAAGTCGGGCGAAACCACCACGATCACCGAGGCGATCGACAATTCGATCGGACAGGTGACCCGCGTGGACGGGCAGCGGTATGAAGAGGTTCGGGCCGGTTTCGACAACGATGACCTCACCGCCAACCTCGCCGCCACCGAGGACCTGGTCAAAGACCTGTTCCCACCCGAACGTCTGACCGATATCGGACTCGAGGCCGATGCGCTTGCATTCGATTTCGGCCAAGAGTCTGACAATCAGGACGACTTCGCCGCACTTGGCACATCCGGCCTCGTAGCGCTGGGACTGATGCTCCTGCTGCTCATCGTCCAGTTCCGATCGTTGCTCCAGCCGATCCTGGTCTTCTTGGCGATTCCGTTCAGCTTCTTCGGCCTCACCTCCGCTCTGGCTCTCACCGACAATGGCATCAGCTTCTTCTCCGCCGTCGGGTTCATTGCGTTGATCGGTGTTGTGGTGAACAACACCATCCTGCTTGTCGATAGTGCCAACCAGGCTCGCCGAGCCGGTCTTGGATTGGCAGGTTCAATCGAGCAGGCGGTATCCCGTAGATTCCGACCTCTCATCGCCACCACGATCACGACAGTGGTCGGGCTGCTGCCCCTGGCGCTGAGCGACCCCTTCTGGGAGGGTCTGAGCTTCACCCTGATGGGCGGTCTTGTCAGCTCGACGATTCTGGTATTGGTCAGCTTCCCCGTCTACTACCTGGCCCTGACCGGGACGGTGGAATGGGTGAAGGACCGTGTTGTCCCGAGCCGGCGCCGAGCCCGAGCGGCCGCGGTCTGATTCGGGCGGGCCTTCAGACGTCGATCGAGATCACTTCGACGCTGAGGGAGCCGCCGGGAGCGTCGTAGCTGACGACATCGCCGACCTTGGCCCCGAGGAGTGCCTGCCCGATGGGTGAACCCGGCGACATCACGTCGACGTCCTCTCGCTTTTCCTCGATGGAGCCGATCAGGTAGGTCTCGACGTCTTCGTCGCCCTCGTAGGTGATACCCACGACGCAGCCGGCTTGTACTTCCTGACTGGTGGAGTCGACCTCAACGATCTGGGCATTTTCGAGCATGACGCCGAGTTGGGCGATTCGACCCTCCATCTTGCCCTGCTCTTCCTTCGCGGCGTGGTAGTCGCCGTTTTCCGAGAGGTCTCCGAGTTCGCGTGCGGTCTCGATCTTCTGGGCGATTTCGATCCGACCCCTGTTGGTCAGGTCGTCGAACTCCCTCTCGAGACGGTCGAAGGCTTCTTGTGAAAGCTGGAAGGTCTGGGCCATCTGAAAACGCTATCTCACCCAATCGATCTTGAGGACCTCGGGGGAATTTAGCGACGCCGGTGCTTCAGAGCGAACGTAGAGTACGCCATTACCACAAGGCCCAGTGTCCATGCGACGATCGTGCCGAGGTCGTTCAAATAGAACGTCGTAACAAGCTCCTCGACTTCGCCGAAGGACGGCGACCGACGATTGAGAGCGGTGTACTGCTCTCTAGTGACCGCGAATGCAACGCCGAAGATCGCGATGATGAAGAGCGTGGCGCCAACACCGACCCGAAGTTCGGGTCCGGCTGGTCCAGCACCGAGCCGCACCGCTACGGCGATGAGTGCCCCGAGCAATACCGACATGACGAACACGACGGCTCGGCCGGTGAACACGGCGTTGACGCTGTTCAGATACCAGGCCGCCCCGGCAATGACCGTCATTGCGATTCCGCTCAGGGCTCCGGTGACCAGGTCGGGCCGGGTTCCGGTGGGCATGCGGCGAACCCCAGACTGTCTGACCCGAACATCGTCGGGGGGCTGGGGGGCTTCCTCTGCGGCCATCGTCCACGAATCGGGAACGTTGCGGACGGAGAAATCGAGTTTGGATTCGGACATGGTGAACTCCCAGATACACGTTCTGTGTCGGCCAGAGTGGGACCGCGCTTGAGGGGCGTATCGTCTATGCGCTGATCGGTCATAGACTCGTCGAACAGCAGGAGGCTCACATGGCAACTCACAAGATCGCAGTCGTCGGGGGCGATGGAATTGGTCCCGAGGTGATCGCCGAGGGCCTCAAAGTGATTGCGGCAGCGGGGGTCGACACCGAGATCACCCGGTACGACCTCGGGGGCGCCCGGTATCTCAAGGATGGCACGGTGCTCCCCGACGAGGTTCTCGACGAGTGGCGCCAACACGACGCCATCTACGTGGGGGCTGTCGGAGCCCCGGGCGTGCCCCCTGGTGTTATCGAACGAGGTCTTCTGCTGAAAATGCGGTTTGAACTGGACCTCTACATCAATCTCAGGCCGTTCTTGCTCCCCGGGGACGGCGGACATGACTTCGTGGTGATTCGAGAAAACACCGAAGGCACCTACGCCGGCGAGGGCGGCTTCCTTCGTAAGAACACCCCGCAAGAGATCGCGACTCAAGGTTCGGTGAACACCCGGATGGGTGCGGAGCGTGCGATCCGCTACGCGTTCGAGCTGGCGACCACCCGTGGCAATCATCTGACGCTGGTGCACAAGACCAACGTGCTCACATTTTCTGGTGATCTTTGGCAGCGGGCGTTCAGTGAAGTGGCCGCGGATTTTCCCGGTGTCGACACCGACTACAACCACGTCGACGCTGCGTGCATTTACTTCGTGCAGGATCCGCAGCGCTACGACGTCATCGTGACCGACAATCTCTTCGGCGACATCCTCACCGATCTGGGTGGTGCCGTCAGCGGTGGCATCGGGTTGGCCTCGTCGGCCAACATGGATCCAACCCGGACTTCACCGAGCATGTTCGAACCGGTTCATGGCTCAGCCCCCGACATCGCTGGTGAAAACAAGGCCAACCCGATCGCAGCCATCCTCTCGGGCGCGATGATGCTCGACTTCCTCGGCGAAACGGATGCCGCGGCCGCGATCACCGACGCGTGCAATGCCAACCTGGGAGCTGTTGGTTCGACCACCGAGATCGGCGATCTGGTCGCCGCAGCCGTTTCGGGCCGCTAGGAGACGAGCGCATGGACATCAGCAGAGCCGCAGAACGCGATCCTTCTTGGCCCGCCACGGTCGACATCTTCGATACAACGTTGCGGGACGGGTCTCAGTTCGAAGGAATCTCACTCACCACCGACGACAAGCTGCGGATCGCAGCCCAGCTCGACTACCTGGGTGTCCACTTCATCGAAGGCGGCTGGCCTGGAGCCAACCCTCGTGACGACGCGTTCTTCGGCCGGGTCGCCGATGGTGAACTCACCTTCGAAACCAGCGAGCTGGTGGCCTTTGGATCCACCCGACGGCCGATGGGCAAGATCGATGACGACACAACCCTGAAGAACCTGGTTGCGGCACGGACCGGCATCTGCTGCATAGTGGCAAAGAGCTGGGACTACCACGTGGTCGAAGCGCTTCGCACGACCCTCGACGAGGGCGTCTCGATGATTGCAGACTCGGTCAAGTATCTCGTCGAGCAAGATCGACGGGTCTTTGTGGACTTCGAGCATTTCTTCGATGGATTCAAACGAAACTCTGAGTTCTCGTTTCGCTGCCTCGAAGCTGCGGTACTCAACGGCGCCGAAGTGCTCGTCTTGTGCGACACCAATGGCGGGTCGCTTCCCCACGAAGTGGAATCCATCACCGCGCAAGCGGTCAGGGCATTCGGCGACGACGTCAAGATCGGAATGCACACCCAGAACGACACCGGTTGTGCGGTCGCCAATGCAATCGCCGGCGTGCGAGCGGGTGCCACCCATGTTCAAGGCACCATCAACGGGTACGGCGAACGCACCGGCAACTGTGATCTCACAACCTTCGTGCCCAACTTGACGTTGAAGATGGGGATCGAAACGCTTGCGCCGGGATCGATGGAGCGGATCACAGGCGTCTCTCGCCACGTGGCCGAGATCGTCAACCTGCCTCCCAACGACGCGTTGCCCTACGTGGGAAAGTCGGCTTTCGCCCACAAAGCCGGGCTCCACACCAGCGCGATCGCTCGGCGCCCCGATGCCTACGAGCATGTCGATCCCGGGGCGGTCGGCAACGGGACTCGATTCCTGGTGAGCGATCTTTCCGGTCGGTCAACGATCGAATTGAAGGCGAAGCAGATGGGACTGGAGCTCACCGGTGAACAGCTGGGCACCGCATTGGCAGAGCTGAAAGACCTGGAGAACACTGGCTATCACTTCGAGGCGGCCGATGCGTCCTTGGAACTCCTGCTGAGGCGGGCAACGGGCTGGCGTAACCCTCACTTCCGGCTCGAGTCGTTTCGAGTCACGGTCGATCACCGCCCAGGGGAGAAGATGGCTCTCGAGATCAACCCGCTGGGTCACTACGACGGAGTCGAGACCGAGGCGACGGTCAAGCTGTTCGTCGCCGATGTCGATTCTGAGACGCCCGGGCAGGAGCTCAGGGTCTTGGCCACCGGCGAAGGAAACGGCCCTGTGAACGCTCTCGACTCTGCGGTCCGCACCGCGGTCGGAAGCCGATTCCCCGCACTGGATTCGGTACGGCTCACCGATTACAAAGTGCGCATTCTCGATTCCGCCTCTGGCACCGGTGCGGTCACCCGCGTCATGATCGATGCCACCAATGGTGAACGTCGCTGGACCACCATCGGGGTCAGCGAGAACATCATCGAAGCGAGCTGGCAAGCTCTGGCCGACAGCATCATCTACGCATTGGAACTCTGACCCTGGCCCAGAGTCGGGGTCTGGTTCGCTCAGACTCCCAGATTCTGGCGCCAGCCGGTTTGGTAGTCGGTGATGATCTCGGCATGGGGACGCTCCAGGGCGCCTGAGGGAACCAGGTCGACGATCTCACGCCGTTCCGAGTAGTGATGGGCGCTCGCGACCTGGGGAAAGAGATGTTCTCGCAACTCCACCAGTTCGTGATCAGGCGACTCATCAAGAAATCCCCACAGAGTGAATGCTGAGGTGAGGTCGTGGACGACCGGAGCGCGACCGTACAGCCCGGCTCGCTTGTTGGCTACAGCAACACAGCCAGCGACGACGTCGTCCAGGCCGAGCCTGCCAAGGTGTAGACGATCATGGAACATCTTCGCCAGCTTGATCGTGTAACCCTGATCGGGGCCCGGTGTTCCGAACCGCTCACCGAGCGGGTGCTCGCCGGTGAGATCGCCCGGGCGTTGTGCCATCCAAGAACGGTTGCGGCTTGGGGGAGAGGAGTACGTCCGTACGATGTCGGTGGGTTGGGTCGGCACGAAGTCGGGGGCAGCCACAGCCAAAGAGTACCGCCAATCCCATCCGCTCGGGGGCTAACGTCGTAGCCCATGGACACGCTGTACAACATCGTTCTCGTCCTCCACATCCTTGTTTCGATCGTGGCGTTCGGTGGATTGGCCACAATGTCGGCCTACAACTCACGGGCGCTGAAGGGCACCGCCGGCATGGGGTCAACGTTGCTCGACGCTGCTGCCGGTGTCACCAAGATTGCCCACGGCGCCCTGTACGCAGTGGCGCCGCTGGGTATCGTGCTGATCTCGCTCTCCGACGGGGCGATCGAGTTCAGCGCCACCTGGATCTCGATCTCGTTCTTGGTGTGGTTCGCCATGATCGGTGTGGCTCACGCACTGGTGCTGAAGAACCTCAAAGTTGCCGCCGCTCGCGCCGCTGAACTGGATCCGACAACAAACCTCGCAGACGACCCCACCGTTCTCGATGCGCTCAAGAAGATGGGGGTAGGCGACGCCATCGGCCAGCTATTGGTCGTCGTCGCGGTAGCGCTCATGATCTGGCAACCGGGGGGCTAGGGCGAGGCGCCCAGCGCCGACGATGTGCGCCTTCGGGCACCGGTTTGGCGCAAGGCCTCCCAGATAGGATGACGCCGTGACAGTTCGTGTTCGGTTCTCGCCTGCGCCCACCGGCTACCTGCATGTTGGCGGTGCAAGGTCGGCCCTCTTCAACTGGCTCTACGCTCGCCATACCGGAGGTACGTTCATCCTTCGGATCGAGGACACCGACACCGATCGGAGCGCCGGACATCTCGTCGACGCCATCTATGATTCCATGCGTTGGCTCGGCCTTGACTGGGACGAGGAGTATCACCAGAGCGACCGAGCCGATCAGCATCTGGCCTTCGCAAACGACCTTCTCGCTCAAGGCAAGGCGTATCGATGTGACTGCACCCGGGATGCCTTGGATGCTCGGATCGCAGAGCGGGGCGATGCGGCAGGATCGGGCTACGACGGCTACTGCCGTGATCGTGATGTGCAGCCCGGTGATGGAGTAGTCGTGAGATTCCGCACCCCCGACGAGGGCGTCACCGGCTGGGACGATGTGATCCGGGGTCGCGTCGAGTTCGACAACGCGGTGCTCGAAGATTTCATCATCGTTCGATCCAATGGCACGCCGATGTTTCACGTGGCCAATGCCTATGACGATGCCGACATGGGCATCACCCACGTCGTTCGGGGCGAGGACCTGGTCAATACCACACCGCGTGTCCTGCTGTTGCGGCAAGCATTGGGACACCCTGAGGCGCCGGTCTACGCCCACCTTCCCCTCATCGTCAACGAACAACGCAAGAAGCTTTCGAAGCGTCGAGACGACGTGGCCGTCGGGGACTATCGGGCCAAGGGCTATCTGCCGGACGCCATGCGGAATTACTTGATCACCCTGGGGTGGGGTCCTCGCGAAGGTCAAGAGATCGCGCCGATCGAAGACTTCATCGAACAGTTCGAACTGTCCGACATCAACAACAGTCCTGCGTTCTTCGATGTGAAGAAGCTGCAGCACTTCAATGCCGAGTACATCCGGGCCCTTCCGGTCGAGGAGTTCATTTCACTCACATCGCATCTGCGGCCGGAGGGTGTGTCCGAGGAGCTGTACGATCGGATGGCCCCTTTCGTTCAGCAGCGGCTGCGGGTGCTGGTCGCCGATGAGGTCGCTCCGCTGATGGAATGGATGGTGGGTCCGGCCCCCGAACCGAATCAGAAGGACTGGAAGAAGGTGATGGGGAAAGACGGTGTGGTTCAGATCCTCACCATGGTGGCCGACCGACTCGAGGAGGGTGAATGGAC
>JBLYYW010000351.1:0-4151 GCA_048550155.1 Acidimicrobiales bacterium
GCCATCAGATCGGTCTGTTCATAGGTGTCGACGAGGGTGCCAACCGCATCATCGGTCCCGTCGTCATCCAGAGATCCGTCCACCGTGATCAGCACCAGCGCATGTTCGCCGTCGATGCTGCGAAGGCTGTCGGGTCGACCGAGATCCCAGTAGCTGACCGCACTCACGATTCCCGGTGATCGACGTGCCACCTGGGTGAATTCGGTGCCCAGCGTTTCGGCCTCGGTTGAATCCACCGAACCGGCCGTTGGGGTGAGGACGGCCACGACGTCAGCTGAGACCTGGGCGAACTCCTGGGCAAGGATCTCGCGTGCCTTGGTCGACTCGCTGTCGGGGTCGTTGAAGCCCCCGCCGCGGAGAACGCCGAATGCACCCGAACCGAGCACTCCCGCGACCAGGAGGAAGACGGCCGACGCCAGTAGTACGCCCCGTCTCCGTCGGACAGTGAACGTGCCGAGTCGAGTGAACATTGGTGCAACTCCTTGCGATAGTCTGAGGTCAACAGTCGTCGGTTAGTAACCGATGATCTAAGTCTGAACAGTGTTCAGTAAGGTTGGGCCATGCTAAGCTGAACAGTGTTCAGCATGCAAGAGGTGTTCACTATGACGTCCGTCACAACCCAACCCGGCACGGCCGAATCCACGGTGCTGTCTCGCCGAGATCGGTTGCGTACCGAGCTGGTCGATCAGATAAAGACCACGGCTCGAGCCCAGCTCGCCGCGAAGGGCCCGAGCGGCGTCAGCTGGCGGGGGATTGCGCGAGAAGTCGGTGTAAGCCCTGCGGCCCTCTACACCTATTTCGAGTCGTTGGACGACTTGTACACCGCGCTCATCACCGACAGTTTCCTGTCCCTGGCCGATGCGGTACGGAACTCGATCGAGTTGTACGCCGACCACAACGTCTCGAATCGCCTTACCGCAGGGATCGCGGGATATCGCGAGTGGTCTCTACGGTTTTCAGAAGAGTTCCGGCTGATCTTCCAGAGCGAAATCCCCGGGTACGAAGCCCCCGAGGGTGGTGCGACCGTTTCCGCGAACCTTCAGAGTTCGGCCCAGTTCCTGGCCCTGCTGGTGGAGGGATGGCACACCGGCGAATTGTCTCAACCGGGCGCTGGGGTACCGGTCGATCCCGCCAAGATGAACGAGAAGTTCGGGATCAACCTCACGCCCGATCAAATGCGTGTGGCGCTGACCGCATGGGGCACGTTTCATGGCATCGTGCAGCTCGAGGTGAACGATCACGTCGAATCACACTGGGTCGACAACGATCAGTTGTTCATGGCGGTGATCCAGGAGCTTGGCTCATCGTGTGGGGTGCACCATGCCGGGCCAGAAGTCTTCGAGACGGTCCGGAAGTTCTTCGACGATCAGTGGCCTGGCGCTCCCAGGCGCGAGAGCCAGCCGTGTGCAGAGTGGACTTCCTGATTGAACGATTTGGTTGAACCTCTCGCCCATTGGGCATCGGGGAGCTCGGGGACTGAGGCAGCTGTTGAGCTCTTGATCGAGACCGGCTACTGGCTGCTGCGAGCCGAATTTGTCGCCCAGGCTGTGACCCGTTCGGGCGACGGTGCTCAGATCAACTGGGACGTGGCCAGTGAACTGGCTGAGAGCTTGGTGTGTTCGCGGGGTGAACGGTTCGTTCTTCGATTGGCCTGTTCGCTCGCCGACGCGTCGAAGACCGTAGCGATGGCAGAAATCGGATCGATCGATGGCCGCAACCTCGCTCGTGTCCAGGAAGCACTCCGAACCGCCAAGTTCGGCTGGAGTTAGACGTTTGGGCTCCGGCGTTCGGTTGGGTCGGGCGGTACCGAGCCCGGTGGGCCCGTTCGGGGAGCGATCGGTGGTGGCTGATTGGACCAGTCGGTTGGAGGGGCCGGGGCTGACTTCGGCGCCTCTGGGCGAGGAGCCAGGACCTCTTCGAGGGACGGTCCGCGCGGTCGCGGCCTGTTGCCATTTGCCATCCGCAGCTGGGAAAGGTTCACCCACGCCATGTAGCCGAAGATGATCAAGACAAATGTCGATCCCCAGGAAACGAAGAAATAGCCGCCGATTGCCACGGCCCCGATCAGGGAGATCCAATTCACCAGCCGCCGCTGGCTTTTGCCGGTGAGGAGCAACAAGCCATCGTCGATGATGTGTCCGCCGTCGAGCGGGAAGACCGGTGCGAGATTGATGGCAGCCCAAACCACGTTCACGAAGAAGATCGCCCTGACGATGTCGCGGCTCTCGCCGGTGAGATCCAATCCCTGCAGCGCAAGCCAGGCCGGGCCTCCCAAGAGCACCATCGTCGTTGTCGATCCCGCCGCCGCAACCACGATCCGTTGTCGGGGAGACAGATGTCCGCTGTTGTGTCCGATGGTCAGACCGCCCAGTCCATAGAGCGCAACGGCCGGTGACGCGCCGTAATGGCGGTAGGCAAACGCATGACCGAGTTCGTGGATCAACACTGATGCGGTGACGATCACGATCCATGCCGTGGTGAAAAAGACATCATCCTGGCCCTGGAAGGCGATGAATCCGACCAGGAGGAAGAAGATCGGTTCGACCCTGATCGGAATTCCGAACAGCTTGAGGTGGGCCCGCTTCATACCTCCAGCATGCCCGCTCGAACTCCGGGTCGGTGATCGTTGGACGGCAAACCTCTCGAGTTGTCCGTCAATTGTCGTGCAACGTTCGGGATTGGCTCCGGTTCATCCGGTGGGCGATGCTCTAACGGCATGAGTGGGCGTTCGTGAATCGTCGAGCGACACTGGCGACGGTTTTTCTCGTCGCCGCGCTGATCGGTGCCAACTTCAGCATCCTCAAGTTCGCCCTTGATCACAGCACTCCGTTCCTCGTGGCCGCTATGCGAACCGTCATTGCCAGCACCGTGTTGTTGAGTTTCGCCTTCATTCGGGGTGAACGACTTCCGGTCCGTCGAGACGATCTGGCGAACATCTTCGTTGTCGGTCTGAGTATCACGACCATCTCGAGCGCCCTTCTGGTGTTCGGGATAGATCGAGTGTCAGCTGGGCTCGGTTCATTGATGTCGGGCACGATGCCCTTGTTCACGGCTGCGTTGTCGCTCGTGTTGTTGAAGGTCGATCTTTCCGGTCGGGCACTGCTGGGGCTGGCGGTCGGGTTTTTCGGGACCGCAGTCCTTGCGATCCCGAGCCTGGGTGGCTCGAGCCAGCTGGTTGGGATCGTGTCACTCTTGTTCTCGGCGCTGGCGTGGGCGTTTGGCAATGTCTACATGAAGTGGCGCGATTTCTCCCGGGTCAGTCCCGTCATGCTGGTCGCGGTGCAGTTGGTCTTCTCGGCAATGATGCTTCTGCCGTTCGCATTGGTGGTCGAGGGAACCGCAGAGACCGAGTGGGGGTGGGATCTGTTCCTGCCGCTCTTCTATGCCTCGGTTCCGGCGAATGCGGTCACGTTCGCCTTGCTCGCCACGGTGGTTCGACGAGCGACACCGACGGTCGCAGCGTCGACGGCGTATCTCATCCCCCTCTTCGGTGTGCTGTTCGGGTTCTTGATCAGAGGGGAAACGCTCGGTGCAGTTGAATTCCTCGGGGGCGTGCTGGTCGTTCTCGGTGTCATCGTCGTGGTGAGTGCCACCACCCGGAAATGAACATTCGGGCCATGTGCAGCGCTGGTTACGGTGGAGGTCATGCCAATCGAAGGTGAATACGAACCGAGCACGACCGAATGGGTTCGCAACCAGGTGGAGGAGTACGTGGCATCGGGTGGAACCCGTGCCAACACCATGGGCGACAGCGGGCTTCCGATCGTGCTGGTCATCATGAAGGGGGCCAAGTCTGGAATGGTTCGCAAAGTTCCGCTGATGAAGGTGGAACACGACGGCGAGTACGCCTTGGTCGCATCGGTCGGAGGAGCACCGAAACACCCAGCCTGGTACCACAACCTGCTAGCCGACCCCAACGTGATGATTCAGGACGGACCCCGACCCTGGGACGCTACGGTCGATCTGGCCTCGGGGGAGGAACGGGAGATCTGGTGGCAGCGCGCCGTTTCGGCGTTTCCTCGTTATGCGGAGTACGGAGAGAAGACCGCGCGCGAGATACCGATCTTCATCGCCCGACCCGTCGCACCAGCGCGGGGAATTCTCGTGGGTGTCGACGGATCGGCTGGGTCACGCCACGCCCTCCAGTGGGC